>NZ_JBEZDO010000010.1:0-281734 GCF_040648355.1 Nonomuraea sp. NPDC049152
TCGACACCGCACATGATCACTCAAGGCCGTCTTGCTGTCCGCGAAACGATCAACCCGCCGCTCAGCACAACAATCTGGACGATAAAGAACAAGCTCAGGTCGTCACCGCCCGGCTGGGGAGCCGATACGGCTCGGGCATCGGCACCTGGTCATCGATATGGGCGGGATGTCGTTCATCGACTCCACAGGCATCCGGATCCTGCCGGCCATGTGAGCGCTCATCGCGACCCGCCACGGGATGATCGCCCTTGCCGGTGCCCGGGCGATGCGGGTTCTGCGGATCACCGGACTGAGCGCCGTGTTCGAGCTGTCTCCCGCCGCGGCCGAGGCCGTGCAGGGCCTGCCGACCGCTTCGCCGCAGCTTGGGGCAGGGTGAGACGGCTGAGCGATCCCGACCGGGCTTGTCGGCGTGGGCGAGGCGGCGCCTGATAGCCCAGCCATCTCCCGGTGATCGACGGTCGGAAGGGAGTGGCGCCAGGAGTCCCGCTACCCTGCGGGCGCCGGACAGATCAACGCCCCACCCTGGTCTCGCTGGGGTGGGGCTGGTTGATCGCGCCGATCGCATGCGTTTCAGGGCGTCGAACGGGTCATCGGCGTACGCCGCGCCTGCCGTACAGGCTCACCGTGACGATGACGCCGACGGCGGCCACGGCGACCTGCAACAGCAGCTCGATCCAGTCGATGCCGCTGGTCTCGGCGGCGCCGAAGGAGCCCGCGATGGCCGTGCCGATGAAGGCGGCCACGATGCCGACCACGACGGTCAGCCAGATCGGGATGTTCTGCTTACCGGGGACGACCAGGCGGCCCAGCGCGCCGATGATGGCGCCGATGACGATGGCGGTGATGATGCCCGTGACGGTCATGCACAACTCCCTGCTCGGTTACCACTTGGGGGATGAAGCCGATCACCGAGTGCCCGACAGAACCCGGCGCACACCTCTGGATCGCGAATTCATGGATGGGTCCTTGCCCCGACCCGGCGTCCGCCGACCCGCGCGCCCTGGTCATGCTCGTCGGGCGTTCCGCCATGGCGACCTTCACGGAACCGGCCATCTGGCGTCCCGCCTACCTGGACAATCCGCCCTATATGACCCAATTGGCGCGAAACGGACCCGGATAGTCTTCCTTACGGCTGAAACGGATACGCGAATGCGAGCCAGGATGGTGATGGTGTTGTCTACCAGTGCTGATCATCCACGCGAGCCACGAGTACGCCGCGGGGTGTCCGCCCAGGTCGAGGGGCTGGTGTCCGCGTTGTTCGGCGTGGCCGTCGCTGTTGTGTTCAGCTGGATCGGTTCGGTGTCGCTGGCGGTGCTCGTGGGCTGGGACAGCGCGTGCGCGTTCTATATGATCTGGATCTGGACCGGGATTCTGCGGCGTGACGCCGCGGAAACCGCGCGGCGGGCGACCACGACGGATCCCGACCGCGCCGTCACCGACATAGTGCTGCTGAGCGCGGCCGTCGCGAGCCTGGTCGCGGTCGGCATCGTCCTCGTGAGCGCCACGCACAGGCAGGGTGCGGCGGAACTGCTCCAGGTCGGACTGGCTCTGACCTCGGTCATCCTGTCCTGGGCGATGGTCCATACGGTATTCACGCTGCGGTATGCACATCTGTACTACGCGGAACCCGCCGGCGGTATCGACTTCAACGAATCGGGTCCGCCCACCTACAGCGACTTCGCCTATCTCGCGTTCACGATCGGCATGACGTTCCAGGTGTCCGATACCGCGCTTCGCTCCGCGCGGATACGTCGTGCCACCTTGCGCCACGCGCTGCTGTCCTATCTGTTCGGTACGGGGATCCTGGCGACCACGGTCAATCTGGTGGCCAGCCTCAGCAGCAGGTAGCACGCCCCGGCGATTGTGGGGGTCGTCCGGTCGGCGCGCACTGGCTCGCGGTACGCCGCAGGGGTTGGTACCCGGCTCTATATAAGGATTGACTTATATAAGCTGTGCCTGGCATAGTCTGCCGCATGCACGCCTTCGACGTTCTCGGTGATCCCGTACGTCGCCGCATCCTGGAGTTGCTGGTTGATGGAGAGCAGACCTCCGGTTCGCTCACCACGGCCATCCAGGCGGAGTTCGGCATCTCCCAGCCCGCCGTATCCCAGCACCTGCGCGTACTGCGCGACTCCGGGTTCGCCAGCGTGCGGGCCGAGGGCGTGCGGCGGATCTACCTCGTCAACCCCGCGCCCCTGCGGGAGGTCGACGTCTGGCTGGAGCAGTTCCGCCACTTCTGGAACCAGCACCTCGACGCCCTGGCGACCGAGCTCGCGAGGGGCAAGCGCGAGCGCCGTAAGACCACGGAAGAGAAGAGAGCGAAATGATCGACATCCTGGCCCAGATCAACGCCACGAACCGCGGCGTCAGGCGAGATGACGAGAGCGTGACCGTCGTCATGGGCCGCACCTACGACGCGGCGGTCGAGGACGTCTGGGACGCTCTCACCGACCCCGACCGCATCAAGCGCTGGCTCATGCCCATCAGCGGCGACCTGCGCGTGGGGGGAACGTTCCAGCTCGAAGGCAACGCCGGCGGCGAGATCCTCGAGTGCGACCCGCCGTACCGCTTCAAGGCCACCTTCGGTGACGCGAGCAGCATCGTGGAGGTACGGCTGCGCGCGAACGGCGACGAGCACACCGACTTCGAGTTCGAGCACACGGTCCCGATCGCGATGGCGGTCAGCGGCGCGGGCGCCTTCTACGTCGGCCCCGGCTGGGACGGTGCTCTGCTGGGCCTGGATCTGTTCCTGCGCGGCGAGATGGCCACCGACCCGGTGGAGGCGGCCAACTCCGAGGAGGCTCAGCGCTTCTCCAAGGAGTCGGTGCTGGCCTGGACGTCGGCGATCGAGGAGTCGGGCACCGCTACCGCCGAGGAGATCGCGGCGGGCAGGCAGGTCGCGCTCGACCAGTTCGCCCCCGGGATCGACTAGTGCTGCACCGGGTCGGGTGGTCACGTCGCAGTTGAGCCGGACACGAATCACTCGCCGACCTCCGGGCGATTCCCGGCGGTGGCGCCCACTCGGGGTGACGCGTCCTTGGATCCGCATGTCAGGCGCTCTCCTGACCTGCCTGCTCGGCCGAGTCCGGAGAGCGCTCAGCGGGTCGTGGCCGGCGAGCGCGTCACCGTCCGTTGTCACCGTCAGTGGCGTCTTCACCGTGAGCGGTGCCTTCACCGTCGGTGGTGTCCTCACCGGCTTCCTCGGCGGCGTCGCCCTCCGAGGGGGACGGCGTGGGCCGGCAGTTGTGCTCGCAGCCACGGAACCGCGCCGAGTCGATCGGCGTGAACGGCGTCGCCGGGACGTTCCGCAGCGCCGCGAGCATCGTGTCCTTCCAGATCGGCCCAGGGAGGCTGCCGCCCAGGACCGCGCCGTAGTACCGGCCGCCGATCGTGACGCCCTTCAGCTTGTGCTCCTGTGAACCTCGCGGGTCGCCGATGCTGACCGCGCCCGCCAGGTCAGGGGTGAACCCGGCGAACCACGCGGCGGCGTAGTCGTCGGTGGTGCCGGTCTTGCCCGCCGCGTCGCGGCCGATGCCGCCAACGGCTCGCATCGTGCCCTGCGTGAACACGCCGGACAGCACCTCGGCCGCCGCGTCGGCGACCTCGGGGTCGAGCGCCTGGCGGCACTTGGGCTGATACGAGGTGGTCCTGCCGTCCCGGTCGGTGATCCGGGTGATCGCCATCGGCGCGCAGTACCTGCCGCGGGCGCCGATCGCGGCGTACGCGTTGGCCACGGTCACCGGATCCATCTCGTTGATGCCGAGCGTGAACGTCTCGTACTCCTGGAGCCTGCCCCCGTCGGAGCGGCGGATGCCCAGCGACTTGGCGGTCTTGACCGTGTCACACAGCCCGGCCCGCTGCTCCAGCATCATGAAGAACGTGTTCACCGAATTCCAGGTACCGGTCCGCAGGGTCTTCCAGCCGGGGCTGCCCTCGTCGTTGGTGACGGTGTGGGTCGGATCGCCGATGTTCTCGCCCTTGCAGTTCTTGAACGCCGCGTAGCCCGAGGCGCGGAAGCCGGCTCCGGCGGTGAAGCCGTCGTCGAGCTTCATGCCCTTCGCCAGGGCGTTGAGCAGGGTGAAGACCTTGAACGTGGAACCGGCCTGGAAGCCGACGGCGCCACCGTGCGCGGCGTCGGCGACGAGGTTGTAGGACATCTCGGTCCTGGCCTTGCTGCGGCCGTACTTCCGGCTGGCGGCCATCGCCTTGATCGCTCCGGTGCCCGGCTGGACCAGGGCCTCGGAGGCGACCGGGTCGTCGGAGGCGCGCACCCACTTCCTGATTCCCTTGTCCGCGGCCGCCTGCATGGCCGGGTCGATCGTCGTCCTGATCGTCAGCCCGCCGCGGTTGAGGAAGGCGAGACGGGCCTTGGTCGTCCTGCCGAAGTCGGGGTTGCTGAGGATCTCGTGACGGATGTATAGGCAGAAGTACGGATACTTGCTGGACTCGCAGCCGCCGGGGAGCTTCGTGCCTTTGTAGCCCAGCCTGGTGGCCTTCGCCTGCGCGGCCTCGGCCGACGTGATCTCGCCGAGCTCGGCCATCCTGCTCAGCACGACGTTGCGCCGCTTCAGCAGCTGCTCGCGCTGCTTCCTGCCCAGGTTGGGGTCGGTGGCGTTGGGGTCCTGCAGAGCGCCCGCCAGCGTCGCCGCCTGCGGCAGTGTGAGCGCTTTCGCCTTGACGCCGAAGAACCGCTTGGCCGCCGCCTCGACTCCGTACGCGCCGGCGCCGAAGTAGGCGATGTTGAGGTACTTCTCCAGGATCTCGTCCTTGGTGTACTTCTCCTCGACCGCGATCGCGTGGCGCAGCTCGTTCAGCTTGCGCGCGTAGCTGGCCGCCAGCGCGCTGTTCTTCTCCTCGTCGGTGTCGGCGGCGTTGAGCAGCACCTGCTTGACGTACTGCTGGGTGATGCTCGACCCGCCCTGACTCACCCCACCGGCCTGGAGGTTTCTGGCGAACGCGCGGGCCGTGCCCTCGAGGTCGATCGCGCCGTGCTCGTAGAACCGGTCGTCCTCGATCGAGACGACCGCGGTCTTCATGGTCTCGGCGACCTCGTCGAGCGGGACGACCTCGCGGTACTCCTCGTAGAACCGGGCGATCTCGTTGCCTTTGCTGTCCTGCACGATCGTGACCTCGGCCAGTGGCGGCTCGGCCAACTCCTCGGCCGTGATGTTCAGCTCGCCGGTGGCCGCCATGAAGCCGACGCCCACGCCCCCGGCCGCGGGCGCCATGATCCCGGCCACGACCACGCCCGCCGCCGCCCCGACGGCGGCCAGGCGCACGATCTTCGACGCGGTCGCCGACCGACTCTCCCCGTGTCTCAGCATGTCGCCTCCTAGGAGAGCTTGCCGAGGGCGAGAGCGAGGGCGAGGACGGCGGCGGGCTTCGGCGGCAGGGTAGCGGCGCCCGCACCGCTCGCCATGGGTGCCTGCGACGCCAGGTGGCGGCGGAAGCGGAGGTGTCGCATGCCTGTCCTTGCTCTCGACTACCGGAGGGGCAGCAGCAAAGCAGAACAGGACTTTTGATGTCTAATAAGATATCAGGCAGAGATCAATATGGTTTTGGATATGAATGCAGCTCCCTGCGGTGCCCGGCTCACTCGGTGGGTAGTTCGCAGGTATGTCCGTCACACTCGCGCTGGCGGGTGACACGATGCTCGGGCGCGGCGTCGCCGCCATGCTGGAGATCACGCACGAGCCCGCCGCGTATCTCTCCGGCGGCGTCCGCGAGCACCTTGCAGAGGCCGATCTGTTCCTGCTCAACCTCGAATGCTGCGTCTCCGCACGGGGTGACAAGTGGGCGTCACGCGGCAAGCCATTCCATTTCCGCGCGCCGCCGCAGGCCGCCGAGCTGCTCGCCGAACTCGGCGTCGGCTGCGTCACACTGGCCAACAACCACGCACTGGACTACGGCTACGACGCGTTGCTGGACACCCGCGATCACCTGGAGCGGGTGGGCATCCAGGTGGTGGGCGCCGGTGCGGACGAGGCCCAGGCGCGGCGACCGGTCATCCTGTCCGCGGGCGGCCTGCGCATCGGGGTGATCGGCGTGACCGACCACCCGCCCGATTTCGCGGCGCGTCCCGACCGGCCCGGTGTGGCCTACGCCGAACTGCCGGACCGGGTGCCGGCCTGGCTTGTCGAGTCCGTGGCCGGCATGCGGGCCGAGGTCGTGCTGGTCACCCCGCACTGGGGTCCCAACATGACGGCCCGCCCGCTGCGCTACGTCCGCTCCGCGGCCGAGACGCTGGTGCTGTCAGGGGCGACGCTCGTTGCGGGGCATTCCGCCCACGTCGCCCACGGTGTGGCGATGCCGGTGCTGTTCGACCTGGGTGACTTCCTCGACGACTACGCGGTGGATCCGGAGCTGCGCAACGATCTGTCGCTGCTGTTCCTGGTGACCTTCGACGGGCCGCGGGTGGCGCGGCTGCGGGCCGTACCGATCAAGCTGGAGTACGGCAGGACCGAGCTCGCGCGCGGGCGGGAACACGCGTGGATCAGCGAGCGGTTCATCGGCGCGTGCGCGGAGCTGGGCACCGAGGCCCGCCTCGACCAGGGCGTGCTGACCGTTCGCGGGCAAGGGATTTCTTGACCATGTTGTGCGTCTCCGCGGGCCCGGCCAGGACCTAGCCTTGAACTGGAAGGACAGGCCCATGATCATCTACATCGTGCTCGGGCTGATCGCCCTCCTCATCATCTGGGCGGTCAGCGGCATCAGAATCATCAACCAGATCGAGCGCGGCGTGGTCTTCCGCTTCGGCCAGGCACAGCAGAAGATCCGCCAGCCAGGGCTCAACTTCATCATTTCGGGCGTGGACCGGATGAGGAAGGTGAACGTGCAGATCGTCACGATGCCGGTGCCCACCCAGGAGGGCATCACCCGTGACAACGTCTCCGTTCAAGTCGACGCCGTCGCCTACTTCCGGGTGCAGGACCCGCTGAGGGCGGCCGTCGAGGTGCAGAACTACCTGTTCGCGGTGGAGCAGGTGGCGCAGACCTCGCTCCGCTCGATCATCGGCAAGAGTGAGCTGGACGACCTGCTGTCCAACCGTGAGGAGCTGAACAGGGGCCTGGCCCTGATGATCGACAGCCCCGCGCTCGGCTGGGGCATCCACATCGACCGCGTGGAGATCAAGGACGTCCAGCTGCCCGAGTCCATGAAGCGTTCCGTGGCCAGGCAGGCCGAGGCGGAAAGGGAACGGCGGGCCCGCGTGATCACCGCGGAAGGCGAGTTCCAGGCCGCGCGGAAGCTCGCCGAGGCATCGGCCATCATGTCCGAGACCCCGGGGGCGCTCCAGCTGCGACTCCTGCAGACCGTGGTGGAGGTCGCGGCGGAGAAGTCCTCCACGCTGGTCATGCCGCTGCCGGTGGAGCTGCTGCGCTTCTTCGACCGTGCCCCGCGTACCGCGGAACACGGCGCCGAGAAGCCGCGGGAGGAATCCGGGGAACGGCGGGAACTGGCCGACTCGGCCATCCCGGAGCTGGCACCGGCCGACGAGGTCGTGCGCGAGTCCTTCGCTCGCCGCGCGGGAGAGGAGGCCGACCGGCGGTAGGCAGCCTGCCCGCTCGCAGTGCCGGACGCAGTCGATGGCAGCGGCGACGGCGGGACGAGCCCGCTCGCCGCCGGATCGTCATGCGCCTCTCGCCGGGAGCGACCGCGCCACTCGAGGCCGGCGTGGAAACGATTTCTTGGTCGCCGGTGTCACCCGAAAGATGTAGTCCGATCTCCTCAAGGCGCAGGAAGCCTCTCATCGCGGCGCTTCGCTAGCGTTGCCGCAGAGCGGGGCGCCGCGTCCCCCCATGATCGAAAGAGGTCCTCATGGCCCCTGCCCGCAAGACGCTCCTCACCGGTCTGGCCACCTTCGTGGCCGGGTTGGCGCTGTGGCTGTTCGGACTCGACGTCGAGATCGTCGTGTTCACGCCGACGAAGGTGGGCATGGTCCTGATGGTCATCGGCGGACTGGAGGTCCTGTACGGGCTCTACAAGACCGTGCGCGGCGACAGCGAGGTGCGACGCTAGAAGCGAGGCGATCGCACCGCAGGAACCGGAGCCTTGGCCCATTCGTCATCACCATGTCGACCACGCCTGTCGAAAGGGGCCTTCATGCGCAGCGCGCTCTTCGGAAACCTGGACACCCAGCAGGTCCCGGCCAACTTCGCCCTGCAGAACTCCAAGATGCTCCGCGTCCAACTGCCCCACGAGGTGCTCGCCAGGCAGGGCTCGATGGTCGCCTTCCAGGGGCAGATGGACTTCGACTACGAGGGAGCGGGCGGGGTCGGAAAGCTGTTCAAGAAGATGGTCACCGGCGAGGGCGCGCCGCTGATGCGCGTCAGGGGGCAGGGGCTGCTGTTCCTGGCCGACAACGCCGACGACATCCACCTGTTCTACCTCGAGAACGAGGCACTCACCGTCAACGGCCGCAATCTTCTGGCCTTCGACGCCCCGCTCACCTGGGACATCAAACGCGTGCAGGGTGCGGGCGTCGCCGCCGGCGGCCTGTTCAACATGACGATCAAGGGCACCGGTTGGGTCGCGGTCACCGCCCACGGCGCACCCGTGCTCCTCGACACCTCGCGGATGCCGACCTTCGCCGACGGCCAGTCCGCCGTGTGCTGGAGCGCCGACCTGGACGTGGGGGTCAACCGCACGATGAAGGTCGGCGCGCTGATCGGACGTGGCAGCGGTGAGGCCATGCAGCTGGCTTTCAGGGGGCAGGGATTCGTTCTGGTGCAGGCGAGCGAGGGTCCGCCGGTGGTCCAGGCGCAGTAGCACTCGCACGTGAAGGCGGAGACGCCGACGACGACGCTACTGTGCCCTCATGCTGAAAGGTCGCGGCCCCGAGCGGGATCGGCTGGAGCGGATGCTCGCGGACGCCAGGGGCGGGCGGAGCGGGGCGCTGGTGGTGCGGGGCGACGCGGGGATCGGCAAGTCCGCGCTGCTCGACGATCTCGCGTCGGCTGCCCACGGGATGCGGGTGCTGCGGGGAGTCGGCATCGAGTCCGAGGCCGAGCTTCCGTTCAGCGGCCTGCACCTGCTGCTGCATCCGTTCGCCGACCGGCTGGAGGTGTTGCCTGGTCAGCAGGCGGAGGCCATGCGGTCGGCGTTCGGGCTGGCGCAGGTGCCGGTGCGCGACCCGTTCCTCATCGGCGCCGCGACGCTCACCCTGCTGTCGGACCTGGCGGCGCAGCGACCGCTGGTGTGCCTGCTCGACGACGCCCAGTGGCTGGACCGGGCCTCCTCGGACGCGCTGTTCTTCGCGGCACGGCGGCTTCACGACGATCCGATCGCGATGGTTTTCGCGGTTCGCGACACCGTGCAGCCCTTCCCCACCCCCGGGATCGACATCATGCGACTGGACGGACTGGACCGCGCCTCCGCCATGGACCTGCTGGCGGAATGCGCGCCCGAGCTGACAGTCCCGGTCCGCGACAGGCTCATGGACGAGGCGGGCGGCAACCCGCTGGCCCTGATCGAGCTGGCGCACGCGCTGAAGGACGGCCTCGTCGAGCAGGCAGGCCCGCTGCGGGTCACCGGCCGCATCATGGACGCCTTCCGGCTCCAGCTGGGGGAACTGCCCGCGGCCACCCGGCTGCTCCTCCTCCTGGCGGCGGCCGACGGCACCGCCGAACTCGGTGTGGTCCTGCGGGCGGGCGAGACTCTCGGGGCGTCCCCTGCCGATCTCGGCCCGGCAGAGGAGGCGCGGCTCGTCGTCACGTCAGGGGACGAGATCCGGTTCCGTCATCCGCTCATCCGGGCGGTGGCCTACCAGAGCGCCCCCCACCACCAGCGCATCGCCGCGCACAGAGCGCTGGCCGAGGCACTGTCGGCCACAGCGGACGCCGACCGCAGGACCTGGCACCGCGCAGCCGCCGCCACCGGCCCCGATGAGGAGGTCGCGGGCGAGCTGGAACGCACCGCCGAACGCGCCAGGCACCGTGGCGGGACGGTGGCCGTCGCCTCGGCGTACGAACGTGCCGCCCGGCTCAGCGCCGACCGGGAAGGCAAGGCCCAGCGCATCGTCCGCGCGGCGCGGTCGGCCTACGACGCGGGCCGCCCGGACTGGGCGACCCGGCTCGCGACCGAGGCCGCGGCCCTCACCGCTGAGCCCGGCGTCGTCGCCGAGGCGGCCTACGTACGCGCGCAGGTCGAGTACGAACGTACCTCTCCCGCCGCCGACGCGGCTCTGGCGCTGGAGGGCGCCGTGCTGATCACCCGGAGCGATCCGGAGCGGGCCGTGTCCATGCTGACCGAGGCGGTGTGGGCGGCCCGTGACGCCTGCGCGCACGATCTCCTCCGGCGTAGCGTCACCCAGCTGGAGACCGTCCGGCTGCCCGAGGGCTCAGCGCTCACGCCGGTCGCCGCCGCACTGATCGGCTACGGGAGGCTCAGTGAGGGGGAACCCGGCCCGGCCGTCGCGCCGATGCGCGCGCTGGTGGAGGCCGTCCAGGCCGGAACCGTCCAGGACTTCGTGGAGCGGGTGATCGCCGGGTTCATGGGCCTGCTGATCGCCGACGACGAGGCGGCGACGGAGGTGCTGGAGTCGCTGGCCGCCGACGTCAGGGCGGCGGGGTCGCTCGGCTGGCTTCCCTACGTGCTGGAGCCCCTGGCGATCGGACGGCTGCTGCGTGGTGACTTCCGTGGCGCCAGTGCCGACGTCGCCGAGGGCACCTCGCTGGCGTCGGACATCGGCATGGACATGCAGGTGACCGTACTGAAGGCCATCTCGGTGTGGCTCGCCGCGGTGACCGGTGACGCCGCCCAGTGCCGTGCGCTGGCCGGCGAGGTACTGGATCACGCTGCATTACACCCCACCAACGCGGCCCTCGCCTCGTGGGGTGTGGGCCTGCTCGACCTCGCCGACGGGCGCTGCGAGCAGGCGCTCGAACGGCTCGACGCGGTGTGCGCGGGACCCGCCCGGCACGATCTGCTCATCCGGGCCGTCCCGGATCACGTGGAAGCCGCGGTGCGATCCGGACGCGCCGACCTCGCCCGGCGGTACCTGCCGACCTTGGCGGCCTGGGCCGAGCACAACGTCCTCGGCAGCGCGCTCGAGCTGCGTTGTCAGGCCATGCTCGGCGACGGAGACCAGGCCGAGGAGCACTATCGGGCCGCGCTGGACCTCATCCCCGGCCGGCCCTATGAGCTCGCGCGGACCAGGCTCGCCTACGGCGAATGGCTGCGCCGACAGCGCCGCCGCTCCGAGGCCCGCGCCATCCTGGTCCAGGCGGAGGACGCCTTCGCCCGCCTCGGCGCGGCGCGATGGGCCGAGCGCGCCCGCGCCGAGCTGACCGTACTCGGCGACCGGCCGGTGGCCCGCGCCCAGGCCGATGACCCACTCCATCGGCTGACCCCGCAGGAACTCCAGGTCGTACGGCTGGCCGCGGCCGGATACAGCAACCGGGAGATCGCGGCGCGGCTGTACCTCAGCCCCCGGACCGTGGGCCACCACCTCTACCGGGCCTACCCGAAGATCGGCGTGACCCGCCGGATGGAGCTCACGCAGCTCGACCTGTGAGCCCGTATCAGTCGACGTACTTACCCGCGGCCCGTTGCAGGACAGGACCCGGACCGTGATCGGGTACGGCGTCGCCTTCGCCGGCCGTCCTGATCAGCGGGTCTCCCCGTACGGTCAACCGCCCGATGCCCGCCCTGCCGTTCCGCTCCTAGATTCGAGCCACCGAACCGACGGACGGAGACAGGAATGCTTCTGGAGAACAAGACCGCGGTGATCTACGGTGGCGGCGGGACCATCGGCGGGGCGATGGCGCGGGCCTTCGCCGCCGAGGGAGCGAGAGTCTTCCTCGCCGGCCGTACCCCCGGCAAGCTCGACGCAGTGGCCGAGGAGATCCGCCGCGACGGCGGCCTGGCCGAGACGGCGATCGTGGACGCCCTGGACGAGGCCGCCGTCAACGGCTGGGTCGACTCCATCGCGGCACAGGCCGGCAGCGTCGACGTCTCGGTGAACCTCATCTCTCAGGACGCCCTGTTCATCCCGCTGCTCGACATGCCCGTCGCCGACTTCGGGCGGGCGATGGAGAAGGTCGCGCGCTCGTTCCTGCTGACCACCAAGGCCGCCGCTAGGCACATGGTCAAGCAGGGCTCGGGCGTCATCCTGCACTTCGGCGGCTCCGACCCCACCAACTCCTCGCCCGGCCTGGGCACCGTGCAGGTCGGCTGCGACCTGGTCGAGGCCCTGCGCCGCCAGTGGGCCTGCGAACTCGGCCCGCACTCCGTCCGCGTCCTCTCGATGCGGACCGGCGGGATCCCCGAGGGCATGCCCGACCTTCCCGAGATCGCGCCGTACAAGCAGAAGATGATCGACGCCACCCTCCTCAAGAGGGCCGCGACGCTGGACGACGTCGGCAGGGTCGCCGCGTTCCTGGCCTCCGAGCACGCCAGATCCCTGACCTCCACGCAGGTGAACATGTCCTGCGGCGCCTTCGTCGACTGAGCACCGTCGAGGACCCCGGACTGGAACTCTCCGATCACCGGTCAGGGAGCGGCGGCACGCCGCCTCTCCCTGACCGGTGATCGGCTCGTCGCGTCGCCATGAAGGGACATCGGGTGACATCATCGGCGGGACGTGGAGCGCAGGCCGGAGCCGTCCTTCCTCGCGCGAGACGTGGGTGGCCGGCGGGAGGGTCTCGCTGGGCATCGTGACGTGTTCCGAGCCGAAGGAGCGAGCATCAAATGATCTTCATCACCGCGAAGTTCCGCGTTCTGCCGGAGCACGCCGACCGGTTCCCGGCGATCACCGATGAGTTCACCAGGGCGACTCGCGGCGAGCCAGGATGCCTGTGGTTCGACTGGTCGCGCAGCATCGAGGAGCCCGATGAGTACGTCCTGGTCGAGGCCTTCCGCGACGACGAGGCGGGGGCCGCTCACGTCCGGTCCGAGCACTTCAGGAAGGCCCAGCAGACGCTTCCTCCGTATCTGGCCGAGACGCCGCGGATCATGAACGCGAACGTTCCGCAGCAGGACTGGTCGCTCCTCGGTGAGATGGCGGTGCCCGAGGACCGCCCGTAGGCCGCCAGTGACGCCGAGCGATGCCGGGGGAGGGGAGGGCGGGGTCCTTCTGCCGCACCGCCGCTCATGCCGGGACACCACCGACGGCACGGACCGGTTCGTGGTGGGCGGTTTGGAGGAGCGGCCATACCCCCGGAGATCCGGGCAGACGACGAAGTGGTCAGAAGCGAGCAGCGGCGCCACCCGATGTCACGTGGCGTGCGTGCGGGGGTGGCCGTGCAGGAGCAGCACGGGAGTTCCCGAGCCGCCGTGCCGGACGAACAGCTCCGCCTCGCCGACCTCGATCGTGTCCGTCGTGAAGTCATCGAACATGTGGTCGCATCTGCCCCGTGATCGCCGCTCAAACAGGCGCCCCTCGGCGGGCGGAGGCAGGTCGGGGTGTGAGGCGGCCGATCAGGACAGATGCGGAGCCTGCCGCGAGAGCCTCGACGCCGCGAGAGCCGCTTGCGCCTCCGTCACCGTCGCGTAGATGGCGAAGATGTGGTGCACGCCCGTCCTGTGCAGGAGCCGCTCGCAGATCCCGTGCACGCCACTGAGCGCCAACTTGCCACCGGAGCGCTGCATCCGTCTCCAGGTCACCAGCAGCTCTCCGAGCCCGGAGGAGTCGCAGAACTGAAGGTCGGACAAGTCAATGATCACCGGTGGTGGATGAGGTTCGGCGTACACCGGCCGGAGTTCGTCGGCCAGCAGCCCAGTGGTGGCCGCGTCCAGGTCTCCGTGGAGCGTCACCACCGTTCCCGTCGGCGACGGCTGCACGCCTACGCGTAGCGCGGAGATCCTCCGCGACGACCTGGCGGTATCCATGTGGCCACCTCCTGGTGGTCCCCTTCCCGCCACCGCGGAGAAATGCCAGATCAGGCGGATATTGGCTAACTGGTGAGCCTTTGGTGGCCTGGCCGACAGGAGTGCGCCGGCTCCGGCGTGCTACAGCCGTTCACTCGGCCTGATCCCAGATGCTCGGCGTATCCGGCCCCCGGCGCGTGGTCGCGGCATGATCCGCGGGCCATTCGAGCGCCGAGCGCGCGTTCTCCAGGTCGTCGGTGGCGATCACGATCTTCACGCCGCCGAAGACGGTGTAGGCGAGGTCGATGTTGACGTTCGCGTCGGCGAGCTGTCTGGCCAGCTCGCCGAGTGTCCCTGGCCGGTCGGCGATGTCCACCACCAGGACCGGGCGCTCGTCCGCGATCCCCATGCCCGCGCTTTCGAGGGCCTCTCGGCATCTGTCCGCGGCCTCGTCGTCGACGAGCACGTGGACGACGCCCTTGCCTTCACCCGTGAAGGCCGCAAGACCCTGGATGTTCACGCCGGACTCGCCGGTGACCTCCCCTAGGCGGGCCAGCTCACCCGGCTGATCATTGAGAATGACGGCTATATCCGTGGGCATGGCATCTCAATCTTCTCACCGGGGACGGCATGCGACAATTCACTGCTTGAAGAACGCGGCCAGCACGGGGTGATGGGGGTTCACGGTGTGGGGCTGCCGCTGCCTCCGGCGTCGGCCATCGCGCCCGCGTACGGCCTGCTCGGCGCCCCCCTCATCTCGGGCTCCTGGCGCTCCAGAGTGGGCGGATTCCGCGCGAGGCCCATGCGTGGGCGGCGGGGGCCGAACTCGCCGTGCTAGCCCGGCTGCCGGACGCGTTCCTAAACGAAGGATTTGATGTCACTCGCAGCGGCTTGTCGTCGAGATGTGTCGAACCGCAGGCCTTCTGTGTGAGGGAGAACCTGCTTGAGGAACGCTCATCCCATGGATTCGCTTCGCCACCGATTCGGCAATCCATGGGGGCCGGTCAATGCGCTATTTCATGCTCTTGAGCGCCTCTGCGCCTGGCAATGGTACCGCCCGCTGGCAAGCCGTTGACCTGTAGGGATATGGCGTGGGATTCTCAACGCCCGCACCACAAAGAGAACGCGCCCGGGGGGTGGGAAAACCGCATGTCGATTCTCTGCGAGACCCATAGGTGTGACCGCTCGAACGATTTAGGTGCCACTCCCAGGGCATATGACAGTCACTACGCGACCGCGTAGCGGCTCATTTCCTCCAAGGAGGATTGTCATGATCATCCTGGGTGTGATCCTGGTGGTGCTTGGGTGGCTCCTCAACATCTCGATCCTCTACACGATCGGCGCCATTCTCCTCGTCGTCGGCCTCGTGCTGCTCCTGCTCGGCTCCATCGGCCGTCCGGTCGGTGGCCGACGGTACTGGTTCTGACGCCCGGCGCGGGCGCTGATCCTCCGAACTGAACACAGTACGCTGCGGGACCAGCGCCCGCCCTCCTGACCCGCGACGACAGGTGCGCGTCGCCGGCGTCGGGTCGGCCGGCTTCCTGGGTGTCGACCACGAGACCTCGCCTCTTCGTCGCCGCGGACGGCGGCCTTCTCAACGTTGGGTTGCCCGTTGTGGTCGCGGCGCACCGGCCGGGTCGGACGGCTGTGCGGGGCGCCGCGCCGAGGGGGTGGGCCTGATGCCGATGGTCATCGCCGCGGCGATCGCGGCCACCACGATGGGGAGCAGGTACGCCGATGTGACGGCCCGGTCGAGGTCGCCGTGGGCGGCGAGGCCCGCCTGGAGTACCGCGCCCACCGCCGCGCTGCCCATCAGGGCGCCCATGCGGGTCACGGTGGAGAAGACGCCGGACGCGGTCCCGGCCATCGCCGTGGCCACGCCGTACATGGCGATCGAGCCGGGCGGCGCGTACACCACTCCCATGCCCGCGCCGAACACGAGCAGGCCGGGAAGCAGGTCGCCCCAGGTCGCCTCGGCGCCGACGGTCACGGCCACGTGCGCGAGCCCGGCGAGCAACAGCAGCAGCCCGGCGAGCAGGACGTACGTGCCGCCGTAGCGGTCGGTGAGCCAGCCGGACAGGGCCGCGAACGGCACCGAGACCGCCGGGGCCACCGCCACGACCAGCCCCGCCGCCGCGGCGGACAGGCCGAGCGCCTCCTGCAGGTAGTAGACGGTCAGGAACAGCATCGATCCCACGCTGCACGGCAGCGCCAGGTTGATGGCGCTCATCAGGCTGAAGTTGCGGTCCCTCAGCAGCGCGAAGGGCAACAGCGGCTCGCGGTGCTGCCGTGCCCGCTCCACGAGCCAGAAGACGCCCACGAGCACCAGCGCCAGACCCGCGGCCCCCGCGCGGCTCTCGAGCAGCGCGAACGCGATGAGGAACAGCGCCAGGGCGAGCAGCGCGGAACCGAGCAGGTCGAAGCGGCGCCTGGTCCCGGCGCGTGGGTTCGGGCACACCAGCGCGACGGCGACGAGTCCTGCGACGCCGAGCGGCACGTTGACATGGAAGATCCACCGCCAGCCGAAGGAGGTGATGAGGAGACCGCCGAAAGCCGGGCCCAGCGCGACGGCGGCTCCGGCCACCACCCCCCAGATCCCGAAGGCCCGCCCCCGGCGTTCCGGCGGGAAGATGTGCGTGACCATGGAGGCCGTCTGCGGCAGCAGGAGGGCGGCGCCCACCCCTTGGACGGCTCTGGCCGCGATCAGTGTTCCCACGCCGTCCGCCACGCCCGCGGCCGCCGAGGCGAGAACGAAGACGGCGAGCCCGGCGAGGAAGAGCGTACGCGGGCCGTACACATCGGCCAGCCGTCCAGCGCTGACCATGAGCGCCACGATGGCCAGCACATAGGCGTTGACCACCCACAGAACGTCGTCGACGCCCGCGCCGAGGTCGCGCATGATCGACGGGATCGCCACGTTGACAGCGGTGGTGTCGAGCGCGCAGATCGCGCCGGCCAGCAGGAGTGTCCACAGGATAAGCCACGGATGCCGGTATGGATTCATGCCAGCAGCTTGGCGGGGGAGTGGTCCACCCATAAGCTCCACTCTGATGTCAGAGAAATGGGCCACTTTGCGGGAGCTGCTCCTACCCGGGCTCGACGGCGGGCACCGGGCGCGCGCACTGGAACGCGCGCTGCGCGACGCGATCCGGGCCGGCAGGATCCACGGCGGCACCACGCTTCCCTCCAGTCGCGATCTCTCCGGCCAGCTCGGCCTGGCTCGCGGAACCGTCACGACCGCCTACGACCAGCTCGTCGCCGAGGGCTACCTCGTGGCCAGGCGCGGCGCGGGCACGTGGGTGGCCGACGGGGTGGCCGTCGGCGTCGACGCGGTGCCCCCGGCGCGCCGCCCCCGGTCCGGCGACGCCCTGGACCTGCGGCCAGGCCTGCCGTCCATGGCGCAGTTCCCCCGGTCGGCGTGGCTGGCGGCGTGCAAAGCCGGCCTCGCGGGGCTGTCCGATCCCGAACTGTCCTACCCCGACACGGCGGGCCTGCCGGCGCTCCGCGCCGAACTGGCTTCCTATCTGGGCAGGGTGCGGGCCGTATGGGCGCGAGCCGACGATCTGGTGATCACTCACGGCACCTTCGAGGGCCTGGCCCTCCTGGCCGACGCCCTGCGGCGGAGGGGCCACAGGCTCGTCGCGGTGGAGGACCCGAGCAACCCCGAGCAGAGCGAGCTGCTGCGCAGACAGGGGCTTCGACCCGTCCCCGTCCTCGTCGACGAGCACGGGCTGCGCGTGGACGTCCTGGCGGAGAGCGGATGCCGCGCAGTGATCGTCACCGCGGCCCACCAGTACCCGTTGGGCATGGCGCTGCACCCCGATCGCAGGCACGCGCTGCTCGACTGGGCCCGCTCGCGCGACGCGGTGATCGTGGAGGACGACTACGACGCCGAGTACCGCTACGACCGCCCCGCGCTGGCCGCCATGCAGGGAATGGCCCCCTCCCACGTGGTGTACCTCGGCACGCTCAGCAAGACCCTCGCGCCCGCGCTACGGCTGGGCTGGCTGGTCACCTCCGTGGACTGGATCAGGGACGAGGTGCTGGCGGGCAAGCGGCTCAGCGACCGCGGCTGCAGCTCGTTGCAGCAGGCCGGCTTCGCCGAGCTGCTGCGCTCCGGCGGGTACGACCGTCACCTGCGCAGGACCACGGCCATCTACCGCCGCCGCCGCGACGCGATGCTCGCGGCGCTGCCCGGCTGGGAGCCCATAGGCGTCGCCGCGGGCCTGCACGTCGTGCTCCGCCTGCCCGACGCCGCCGACGACCGCGACGTTGCGGTACGGCTGGCCTCCCACGGCGTCCTCGTCACCCCGTTGTCGGAGTACGCGGGAACGGCCCCGCTGTTTCCCGGCCTGGTGCTCGGCTACGCCCGTTTGACGCCCGACCGGCTCCGCACGGCGGCCGCCAGGTTCGCGCTGATCTGACACCGCCTTGTTCGCAGGCCGGTTTCCGCCGCAGCGCGCACGCCCTGCTCTATCACCTCTGCGGTGCCGGACCCCGCCTGGCCAGAACCAGGGGCGCCGCGGCGAGCAGGACGGCGAGGACGGCGTACCCGTATGTCAGGGTCGCGGTCGTGGCGACGGCGGCGACGAGCAGCGGCCCGCCCGCATCGCCGAGTTCGCGGCCGAGTTCGGCGGCTCCCATGGTCTGCCCCATGCGCTCCTCTGGCGTCGCGGAGGCGAGAGAGGCGAAGGCCAGCGGAGTGATCAGCCCGGTGCCGATGCCGATGCCGACTGCCGCGAGGAGTACGCCGGGCAGCCCGGGGATCATCGCGGCGGCCAGCCCGGCGGCGGTGATCAGCAGGCCGGTTGTGATACCCGCACGGGCACTGATCCGGCCCGCGTCCAGGGCCCGTCCGGCTCGTGGCTGGACCACGGCGGCGCACGCCGCGAGCACGGAGATGCCGGCGCCGGTGGCCGGCGGGCCGAGGCCCGCGGCGGCGCCGGAGACGGGCAGGAAGCCCACGCCGACCGACAGGGCGGCGGTGGCGGCGGCCAGGGCGGCGGTCGGTCGAAGAAAGGTGCCCTCGGCCAACCGGCGAGCGAGGTCGAGGAGGGTCTGACGGCGCCGCGGGAGCGGGGGCACGGCGGGTACGGCGACGGCCGCCCAGACGGCGACGGCCACCGAGAGCACGGCCATCACGGCGAACAGCAGCGTCAGGCCCCCGAGCCAGACCAGGACGCCGCCCAGGAGCGGGCCCAGGGTGTAGCCGATGCTCTTGTAGAAGCCGTACCCGCCGAATGCCCGGCCGTGCCTGGCCTTCGGGTTCAGCCGCGCGACCAGGGAAGCGGCGGAGGGGGAGAACGCGGAGGCGGCCGCACCCTGCCCGAGGCGGGCCGGCCAGAGCCATCCGGCGTCGTCGACGACGACGAACGCGGCCGATGCGACGGCGAAACCGGCCAGCCCGCCCAGCAGCACCGGCCGGGCGCCGATCCGGTCGGCCAGCGTGCCGAACACCGGCTTGAGTACGAGCTCCGCGCCGTCGTACAGGGCCAGCAGCAGCCCGAGGTAGAGCAGCGAGGACGTCAGGTCGCGGTCGGCCTGGCCGAGGTTGGCCGCGACGCCGTGCGCGCCGAACGCGGTGGTGAATCCGGCCGCGTACAGCGGCCACATCCGCCAGGCGGGCGCGGCGCCGGCGGTGCGAGGGCCGCTCGCTGAAGCGGTCATGGCAACGTCCTCTTCTCGGTCGGGCTCCGTTCGCGCGACCTGCTTATCGTGATGACGACGGGCACGTTCGGGCAATGCGACGCCGTTCAACCGCGTGAGCGCGCACGTCCTGCGGTACCAGGCCTCTCCGGGCGGTGTACCCCCGGAAGGGGCAGGCCCGCTCCGTTGAGGAGAGCGGGCCTGCGACGTCGTCCAGGTCAGCGCCTCCCGACGGAGAATCCGGGAGCGCGGTCCTTCCAGGGCATGGCCTGTTCCAGCTGGGCGGCGATCCGGAACAGCACATCTTCGCGGCCGTAGGGGGCGATGATCTGCACCCCGATCGGCAGCCCGCTGTCGCTGTGGCCCAGCGGCAGGCTGATCGCGGGCTGGCCGGAGATGTTGAACACCATCGTGAACGGGCCGTAGTCGGAGATCGACTGTAGCCAGCTCGTCAGGGTGTGGCCTGGGTCGTCGTAGCGCAGGGTGCCGTGAGGCGCGGGAAGCCGGCCCAAGGTCGGGGTGATGAGCAGGTCGTACTCGGTGAAGAACGCGCCCACCGATCGGGTCACCGTGTTCTGCGCGGCGAAGGCGGCCATCAGGTCCAGCGCGCTGTACTCCCTCGCCACGTCCAGAAGCCGCCTGGAGACGGCTTCCAGCCTGGCGGGGTCGGGTTGCCTGGGGGCCATGAGCAGCGGCGAGGCGATCGCGACCGCCTCGGCCGTCATGCTCTGCATGACGGCGTCCCAGTCGACGACCGGGCCTGCGTCGGTGACGGGGTGACCCATCCGCTCCAGCATGCGGGCGACCAGGACCGCCGCCGCGGCGACGTCGCCGTCCACCACCGCGCCCGACCAGGCCTTGGTGGTCACCGCCACCCGCAGCCGGCCAGGATCGGCTCCTAGTTCGTCGACGTACCGGCGGCGCGGAGGTGGCGCGGTGTACTTGTCGCCGACACCAGGCCCGTGGACGGCGTCCAGGAGATGGGCGGCGTCGCGGACCGTCCGCGTCAGCCCGAACTCGTACGCCATCCCCAGCATCGCCTCTCCCATGTCGGGCCCGCACGGGACGCGGCCCCTGCTCGGCTTGAGCCCGACCAGCCCGCAGCAGGAGGCCGGAACCCGGATGGACCCGGCTCCGTCGCTGCCGTGGGCGATCGGCACGGCGCCGGCGGCGACCAGAGCGGCGGCGCCGCCGCTCGACCCGCCCACGCCCCGCTCCGGATCCCACGGGTTGCGGGTCGGCCCGTACCTGACCGATTCGGTGGAGAAGCTGATCGCCATCTCCGGCACGGTGGTCAGGCCCAGAGTGACGAGGCCGGCGGCGCGGAAGCGGGTCATCAGCTCGCTGTCGTGCTGGGCGACGACGCCCGGTAGGGCCCGGCTTCCGAGGAAGAACGGGACACCCTTCGCCACCGGCCCATGGTCCTTGATCAGGAACGGGACCCCTGCGAAGGGCCCGTCGTCGGCGTGGTCGAGCGCCGGGGCGAACACCGGCGAGGCCAGGCCGTTCACCTCGGTGTCCGCCACCGCCAGCGCCTTCCTGGCGACGGCCTCGACCTCGTCGGCGGTGACCTCGCCCGCCCTGATCAGGTTCCTGAGCCCGACAGCGTCATACCGCGCATACTCATGGAGTTCCATGTGGAGAGTCCTCTTCCGGCGTCCTCGACGCCCGCACATCGATCACGGATGGTTCCGCCATGGGGAACCTTGTCGTTCAGATGGGTGAGCAGCGCGTGGTGGGCCAAGGCGCTGCTGACCGACAGCTCGAACAGGGCGATGGTCTCCACGCCGGGCCTGAGGCTCCGGGGGCCATCCCCTGCTGGTGATCGAGGTGCTTACTACGCTCGGGACATCAAGACCCATGCTGACAGCAGCCGCTTCTCGCCGTCGACTGAATTATCGCCGTCGTGCATGCCATGTCCCGCTGAGCTACGGCGGAGCCGAGGCGAGGGGCCAGACCTGGGGGACCGCGCGGCGCGCCGGGCACGGCGGTGGACACGCGCCCGGCGTCCGCGCGAACTGTCACACCATGGCCGCTTGCAGCAGGATCCGGGCCAGCTCGCGCGGCTCGGAGAACATCGGCCAGTGACCGGTGTCCATCTCGACCAGCCGCCAATGCTCACTGGCCAGCAGCTCGGTCACGTCGTCGCTCGGCTTGTCGCCGTCGAGCAGGCACTTGATGTACGTCGCCGGGAGCTCCCCGAGCGGGCGCGCCAGTACGGCCGGCTCGGTCAGCGTGGCGCCCGGGTGCGGCGTCGAGCCGCCCACGATCCGTGCGATCCGCTCGCTGGTGAGCCCCTGACCGTCGTAGTCCGCCGCGGTCAGGGGCGCCCAGAAGCCGTGGTTTCCGGCGATGGAGGCCTCCACCATCGCCCGGCCCTCCGCCGACCAGCCGGACACGAACGACTCCCCGTCGGCCGGAACGTTGGAGTCGACGAAGACGACGCGGGTCAGCCGGTCTCCGATCCGCTCGGCGGCCTGACCGACCGGGATGCCCGAGTAGCTGTGCCCGACCAGGACGACGTCGCGCAGATCGTGGCGTTCGACCTCGTCGACGATGTCCTGAACATGGGTCTGCTGCCCGGCCGGCATGCCCTGCCTGTCGGCGAGGCCTGACAGCGTCAACGGGTGGGTGCCGTGGCCGGCCGCACGCAGCTCAGGCACCACCTCCTCCCACGCCCACGATCCGAGCCACGCGCCTGCGACCAGTACGAATTCCGTCATGGTGGCAACGTAGCGAAGCGGTCCGACAGACTCGCGGCGCGTCGTCGCGGGGTCCATCGACCAGTGGGGATCGCGATCGGCCAGGGGCTTCAGGGCGAATCGCCGAGGATCCGTTGCGTCGGCTCAGACGCCGTCCGGTCCCCCGCGCTTGGGCGGGTGCCGAGGGTCCGGCTCTCTCGAGAGGTACGGTGGGCAGCACACGGCGACTCACCCGGCGGTACGGCTTTCGCCGTCCCTGGTCACGTCGCTAGGGTCGGGAGCATGCCGCCGTTGACGCTCAGCTGCCAGCATCTGCCCGGCGCTGTCACCGTGATCACCGTAGCGGGGGAAGTGGACCACACCACGAGTGACCAGTTGGACACCTTCATCCAGCAGGCCAGGCGGCAGCCGAGCGACCACCTGGTGGTCGAGCTGACCGAGATGCCCTTCATGGACAGCAGCGGCCTCAGCGTGCTGATCAGAGCGTACGTCTTGGCCCACCAGCACGGCGGCAGCCTGCGCCTGGCGGCCCCGCCACCCGTACCCGCCCGCCTGCTCCGCATCACCGGACTCGACGCGCGCCTGCCTGTCCACGCCACCACCGCCGACGCGCTCGCCGCCGCCTCGAAGGTCGAGTGACCACAGGCCGAATCCCAGCGAGCTGCCCCGCCGGCGCACGTGCGCGCGGTGGCCATCCTGTGCTGGTGACGCCCGGAGACACTTCTCGACAAAACGGACTTATCTCACGAAAAGGTGGAATATCTCCTTCAATGGGGGAACGCGGCATCGGAGGTTCGGCAGGGGGCTTCGCCTTGATCCATCAGGCGTGCCACCGGGTGGACCTCCTTGGCGGCGGCTGCCTGCGAGAAGAGGATCAGAGATGGCCGTCCAGGACACCACGCTCGACGACATGACTGCTGAGGAACTGCTCGCCGCCCTGGCACGCCCGGACCTCTCCCCGCTCCACCGGGAGCGGCTACGTGAGCGCATCGTGCACATGCACAGCCGGTTGGCCATGAAGATCGCCGGCCGCTACCGCAACCGCGGCGAACCCTTGGAAGATCTCCTTCAGGCCGCCTACGTCGGCCTCATGAAGGCCATCAAGGGCTACGACCCCGACCTCGGCCACGACTTCAGGGGCTATGCGGTCGTAACGATGATCGGCGAGGTCAAACGGCACTTCCGGGACCGCACCTGGGCCGTCAGGGTGCCACGCCTCTACCAGGAACGCCGCGCGGAGCTCAATCGGCTCATCACCGACCTCAGCCAGACCCTGCAACGCTCGCCCACCGTCGCCGAGTTGGCCGCCCACATGCGCCTGACCGAGGAAGACATCCTGCTCACCCTCGACGCCGCCACCGCCTACAGCGCCTTCTCTCTCGACGCCCCGTTCACGAGCGACGAGAACACCTGCCTCGGCGACCTCATCCCCGACCAGGACGACACACTCGACATCTTGATCGACACGCAGGCCGTCAAGCCTCTCGTCGACGCTCTGTCGCCGCGGGACAAGAGCATCCTTCTCCTGCGCTTCTACGGCAACCTGACCCAGGCGGAAATCGCGGCAGAGTTCGGCATCTCTCAAATGCACGTCTCGCGCATCCTGCGCAACATACTCGACAGGCTGCGGGCCGGGCTCTGCGAAGAGAGTCCCATCGCCAATCGGCGATCAACGTGATGGTGGCGCACACCGAGGCGGGCGATCGCATCCCGCTGAACGCGAGGTTCACGCCGTAGTGGACATTTCCGACAAAACGCATATGGCCAGCTAGGCCGGGGTAAGGCGGTCCATACGACAGGCACGTCCGGCTGTCACGACACCCGCCACGGTGGCGGAGGGGGAGTGTCCGATGACCATTCACAAGCCACCCGAAGACGAGCCGCTCACATCTCCACTCGCTCCGGCCAGGGCCCGCACGAAGGGAACGGTGATCGCCAACTGGCTGTCGACGACCGATCACAAGGTCATCGGCTATATGTACCTGATCGCCTCGTTCATCTTCTTCGCCCTGGCCGGTGTGATGGCACTGATCATTCGTGGCGAGCTCGTCCAGCCGGGGCTGCAACTGGTCACCGCCCACCAGTACAACCAGCTGTTCACCATGCACGGCACGATCATGATGCTGCTGTTCGCCACCCCGCTGTTCGCCGGGTTCGCCAACGTCATCATGCCGCTGCAGATCGGCGCCCCCGACGTGGCCTTCCCCCGACTGAACGCGGTCAGCCTCTGGCTGTTCCTGTTCGGCGGCATGATCGCCTTCAGTGGTTTCATCGCCACCGGAGGCGCCGCCGACTTCGGCTGGTTCGCCTACACGCCGCTGTCGGACATCACCTACAGCCCGACCACGGGCGGCGATCTATGGATCATGGGGCTGGCGCTGAGCGGCCTGGGAACCATCCTGGGCTCGGTGAACTTCTTCACCACGATCATCTGCATGCGCGCGCCGGGCATGACCATGTTCCGGATGCCGATCTTCACCTGGAACGTCCTGTTGACCAGCATGCTCGTGCTGATGGCCTTCCCCGTGCTGGCCGCCGCGCTGCTCGCGCTGGAGGCGGACCGCAAGTTCGGCACCCACGTCTACGACCCTCAGAACGGCGGGCCGCTGCTGTGGCAGCACCTGTTCTGGTTCTTCGGCCATCCCGAGGTCTACATCATCGCGCTGCCGTTCTTCGGGATCATCACCGAGGTCCTTCCGGTCTTCAGCCGCAAACCGGTCTTCGGCTACGTCGGCCTGGTCGGGGCGACGATCGCGATCTCCGGGCTGTCGATGGCCGTGTGGGCGCACCACATGTTCCCGACCGGGCAGGTGCTGCTGCCGTTCTTCTCGTTCATGACGTTCCTCATCGCCGTGCCCACGGGCGTGAAGTTCTTCAACTGGATCGGCACGATGTGGCGCGGGCATCTGAGCTTCGAGACGCCGATGCTGTTCGCGATCGGCTTCCTCATCACGTTCCTGCTGGGCGGGTTGACCGGGGTCATCCTCGGTTCGCCGCCGCTGGACTTCCAGGTCACCGACAGCTACTTCGTCGTCGCCCATTTCCACTACGTGGTGTTCGGCACGGTCGTGTTCGCGATGTTCTCCGGGTTCTACTTCTGGTGGCCGAAGATGACCGGCCGCATGCTGGACGAGCGGCTCGGCAAGTGGCACTTCTGGATGCTGTTCATCGGCTTCCACACCACCTTCCTCGTCCAGCACTGGCTGGGAGCGATCGGCATGCCCAGGCGGTATGCCGACTACAGCGCGGACGACGGGTTCACCACGCTGCACCAGATCTCGTCGGTGGGCGCGTTCCTGCTCGGGGCCTCGACGCTGCCGTTCCTCTACAACGTCTGGCGGACCGCCAAGTGGGCACCCCGCGTGACCAGGGACGACCCGTGGGGATTCGGCAACTCCCTGGAGTGGGCCACCTCCTGCCCGCCACCTCGCCACAACTTCAAGAGAATCCCGCGCATCCGCTCCGAACGGCCCGCCTTCGACCTGCACTATCCGCTTGCGGCCATCGGCTCCCAGGCCCATGACAGGACAGCGGTGGAAAAGAGCCAGCCGTGAGACCCGAACGGGTCACCTGATCCGGAGGTGGATCATGGAACTCTCCAAACGGGAGCGTCAGATCCTGATCGAGATCGAAGCGGGCCTGATGCGGCGGGACCGCGTCCTCGCCCACCGGTTCGACGCGCTGGAGGCCATGGGGTCGAGACCGGGGCCGCAGCGCTTCGCCTGTCAGGTCAGCCTCCTCGAGATCTCGATCGTCCTCTTGGCCACGATCGTCGTCGTCACGCTGCCGGTGCTCCTGATCCTCAGCGTCTGAACCGGCCGCCCATTCTCGTAGCGGTGAGCGCGACCCGGCGGAATGCGGCAAGATGCCGCCATGGTTCCCGGACACGCCTCGTCCAGCATGCAGACGGTCCACAGGATCAAGGTCACTCCGACCGGGTCCCGGCCGCCGATCTGGCGGCGGCCGAAATCCGGCAACCCGACATCCTGTGGTTTGAGGGCTTCGCGACGCGCCCGCAGGAACTCGCCCAACGGTGTGCTGCTGCTCATGACGCCGCATCAGGTGAGGCGGATGCCCGCATTCATGGGCCGCTCGCGCAGCCGTCTTTCCTGGGTACGCGAGGTGGCGGGCGCGGGCTAGGGGAAAGGGAGGGTCTGGGCGAGCAGGGTGACCAGGACGACGGTGGCGGGGAAGCAGGCCAGGAACATGGCGAAGGTGTAGCCCATGATGTCCCTGGCCTTCAGTCCCAGGATGGCCAGCGTGGGCAGCATCCAGAACGGCTGCAGCAGGTTGGCCGAGGCCTCCGCCAGGTCGTAGACCACCACTATCCAGCCCTGGTTGACCTGCAGCTGGTTGGCCGCGTCGATGACGTACGGCGCCTCGATCACCCACTTGCTGCCGCCGCTGGGCACGAAGATCCCCAGCACGCAGGAGTAGACGGCGACCAGGGCAGGGAAGAAGAACTGGTTGGAGGCGTTCACCATCCAGCCGGCGATGGTCTTGGTCAGCCCGGTGAAGGCGATCATGCCGAAGATGCCGCCGTAGAAGGGGAACTGCAGCAGCACGCCCGAGGCCGCCGTCGTGCCCTGCTTCACCGCGGCGATCAGCCGCACGGGCCGCCAGTGCAGGATCATCGCCAGCAGGATCAGGATCAGGTTGACGGTGTTGAGGTTCAGGGCGTTGAGCGGGTTGCCGGCGGCCGAGGAGAAGTAGATGACCAGGTACCACGCGCCGAGCAGGAAGATCAGGATGGCGAACAGCGGGCTGTGCTCCAGCCAGTCGCCGGGCCGCCTGCCGCCGGTCGCGGCCGCCACGTCCGACAACTCCGACTGCTCTGACGAGATGGGGCGCAGCTCGATGCCCATGTCCTCGGCCGTCTTGGCGCGGTCGCCGCTGGGCGCCAGGAACCAGGCCATGGTGACCGCGATCACGAAGATGATCAGTGTGGCGACCACGCCCTGCCACAGGAAGATGGTCTCGGTCAGCGGGATGACGCCGGATCCGCGGCCCGCCGCGATCACCTCCTGCACCGCCTTGGGGCTGGAGGTCTCCGAGGCCACCTGCAGCGCGGCGGATCCGGACAGCCCCTGCGCCCACACGGTGCCCAGCCCGAGGAAGGCCATGGCGCCCAAAGCGCGGTAGTCCACGCCGCGCACCAGCCGCGCGATCTCCTTGGCCAGGATCGCGGTGAAGACCAGGCTGAACGCCCAGTTCAGGTAGGCGGTGAACATCGCCATCGCCGCGGTGAAGGCGATGGCGCCGCGCGGTGACGTGGGGAACCTGGCCAGCCGGCCGATCAGCCGGGCGACCGGCGCCGAGACGGCGACCGCGTACCCGCCGATAATGATCATCGCCATCTGCAGGGTGAACTCGATCAGCGACCAGAAGCCCTTGCCCCAGGCGTTGACCAGCCCGAACCCGGTCGTCGCCTTCGGGTCTGCGGGGGCGCCGACCAGTGGCACGCCGGTGGCCAGGCCGAGGGCGAAGATGACGAACGTGCCGACAAGGACGAAGCCGAACGCGTCAGGCAGCCACCGCTCCGTGAAGGCGGTGAACCGCAGGGCCGCGCGCGCGAGCAGGCCTTCAGGTTTCGTCTGGGGGGCTGCGTTGCTCATGACGAGGGATCCTCTCCCGGCCTCCTGCTGGCGAGCAAGGAGTGTGATACGAGGGCCAAAAGCATGACGAGTAGGTCTTTACGGCTGTGCCGTAATAATCACCCCACGGCAGCCGATGGAAACGCGATCCCCTCTGTGCCCGCTGACGCCGCGAGGTGAGCAGGGGGCTACTCATGCCCCGGCCGCCCGCCGTACCCACCTTGGAGACAGACAGCACCCAGGGAGGGGACCGATGATGCGTTTAACACGCCTCGCCGCGTTGGTGGCGGGGCTGCTGGTGGCCGCGCTGCTGCCGGCGCTCCAGGTGGGGGCCGCGGCGACGCAGGCCTTCGCCGTCACGATCACGAAGGTCAGATGCGTCGACGACTGCAGGAACACAGGGCTCGAGGCGGCGGGCGAGTCCGCCGCCGACTTCTACGCCAAGGTCTGGGTCAACGGCGTGGAACGCACCACGCCGAGAGGAGCCGAGGACCAGACGCAGATCGAGCCGTTCTGGGTGGTGGCGCACGAGCTGCCCGACACGGTCACGAACGTGCCCGTGGCCGTCCAGATCTGGGACCACGACTCCACCTCGGGCGACGACCTGGGCGACTCCAGTCCCAACAACGGCGACAACAACCTCGACTTCGTCGTGCCGGTGGGCACCGGCAGGTGGACCGGCGACGTGAACTGGCCGCAGGCCTGCGCGATCGGCGACGGCGATGACGACGACGAGCCGATCGTCGAGGTCTGCTTCGACGTGAGCACCGTCTCCACCAGCGGCGACTCCGACGGCGACGGGCTGCTGGACGGGTGGGAGCGCAACGGCTACAACGCCGACGCCGACTCCGTGATCGATGTGAATCTGCCGGAGCTGAAGTCCGACCCGAACCACAAGGACCTGTTCGTCGAGCTGGACTACGTGGCCGGTCAATCCTTGGGAAGGGACGACGTGGAGGCGGTCAGGGCCGCCTACGCCGCCGCTCCGACCTGGGCGGGCGCCAAGGTGGGATCGCCGTCCAACCCCGACCGCAAACGCGGCATCACCCTGCACCTGGACATGGGCCTGCTCGCCGACCCCGGCCTGGTGGAGGGACAGGTCAAGGGCACCTGCTCCGACAAGACCGACAACGGCGGCGACGGCGACGCCGACGGCGCCGACCCCGACTGCGTCTACCTCGACGGCAGCGTCGAGGACCCGCAGCCGGGCAACTGCGGCGACAAGGCCGACAACGACGTCGACGGCCTCACCGACGACCGCGACCCCGACTGCCTGATCGGGGACGACTTCCTCGGCAGGGACAGGGGCTCGGCCATCCCCGACCCGATGGTCTGCGGCCTCGACCAGGCCTTCTACGCCGCCAAGAAACTGCGCTTCGACGCCAATCGCGAAGCGATCTTCCACTACGGCATCAGCGCCAGGCAGCCGGCGAGCTGCGTCAAGAAGCGCGGGGGCCAGGGCGAGCGCGGCGGCAACGACTTCGTCGAGTTCAACCACAACGGCCGCGCCCTCATCCACGAGCTCGGCCACAACCTCAACCTGCAGCACGGCGGCGACGTCGACGTCAACTGCAAGCCCAACTACGTCAGCCTCATGAACTACGACCACCGGCCGGGCATCCCCAGGCAGGACGGGGGCGTCATCCTCGACTACTCGCCGCCACGCATCACGCTCGACGGCGGCGACAGGGGTACGGCCCCGCTCGCCGAGCTGAAGGAGGACGAACTGGACGAGAACAAGATCCTCGCCCCCTCCGACGCGGTCAACCGGTTCATCTTCGTCGACAAGAAGGGCGACAAGGCGCCCCACGACCTGAACGCCAACCCCGACTGGGACGGCGACGGCGCCGACCCGCCGTTCGAGAACGACGTGACGGCCAACGTCAACACCGCGGGCAAGGACGGCCTGCCCACCGGCTGCAAGGGCGACACCAGCAGCACGGACAGGCTGACCGGGTTCGACGACTGGAGCTGGGTCACGCTGCCCTTCCGCCAGTTCGGCGACGCCGACGACGCGCCCGTCGACCCCGTCCAGGAGCACGAGCCGACGGAGGAGGAGATCCAGCAGCTGTGGCGGACGCTGAACACCGCCGACCTGTCGGTCACGATCGCCGACGCCCCCGACCCGGTGGCGGCCGGCGCCGAGGTCACCTACACGATCACGGTCGCGAACGCCGGGCCCGCTCCCGCCACCTCCGTCCAGGTCCGCACCACGCTCCTGACCGGGACGACCACCACCCACCTGGGCGAGATCGGGTCGGGGGCGAAGAAGTCGTTCACCGCCAAGGTGGCTGTGCCCGCAGGGCTCGTCCACGAGGCAGGAGGGCCGACGACGATCACCGCCACGGCCAAGGCCGACAACCTGGCGGGGCCCGACCCCGACGCCTCCGACGACCAGGCGAACGAGACGACGAAGGTCGTCGCCATGGCCGACCTGGCCGCGACCGGCCTGACCGTCACCCCGCCCCGGCAGCTGCTCATCGGGCAGACGCTGCAGGTGCCCGTCGAGGCGACCGTGTCCAATTCCGGGCCCTCCAGCCCGATGGACGCCAAGGCGACGATCACCGCCACCTCGGGGGCGGGCGTCACGGTTACCCCCGCCTCCGCCGACCAGGCGGTGCCCGCCCTGGCGATCGGCGCGCCGCGCAAGCTCGCCGCGACGATGGCGCTCACCTGCGCCAGGCCGGGAGAGCACACCGTGGGGATCGCCGCGAGCGTCGAGCCGGCCAGGCCCGACGACCTCGACCCCGATCGGGACAACAACCGGCGGGCGGCGGAGTTCACCGTCGACTGCGTGGTCCCCGTGGCGGTCAACATCCACCCGGGCGGCAACCCCAACCCCGTCAACCCGCCCAACGCGACCGTCCCGCTGGCCGTGCTGACCACCGCCGCGGGTGAGTACGGCCTGCCGCTCGCCTTCGACGCCACCACCATCCAGCCGCTCACCGTGCGCTTCGGCCCGGAGACGGCGGTCTGGGGCGGCGGCGCGGGCGCGAGCGAGAGGCACCAGAGGGGCCACATCGAGTACTCCGTGGAGCGCAACGACAAGCCCCTCGAGCTGGTCGTCGACGGCGACAAGGACATGGTGCTGCACTTCCGCTCGGGCGACGCCGGTCTGGCCCCGACCACGACCAAGGCCTGCGTCAAGGGCTCCTTCACCGGGGAAGGGGGCACGGTCTACCGCTTCTTCGGCTGCGACGCGGTCAGGATGATCTGACCCCGATCCGGTACGGCTCGCGCGTGCGCGGGCCGTACCGGCCTGTCCGGCCGCCGCCCGGCGATCGTCAAGCTCCGGGAACGCGCCTGGTCGAGTTCGTGCCTTACCTTTACCCCGGCCACGGATCCTTCAGGTGGGCCGACGCGGCTCGCCGGGCACGTCTCCCAGTGATGAGACCTTCTGTGGGGGATGCCGTGAAAGGGAACGACCTGGGATTGCCCGGTGGGGTACGCGCGTGCCTGTTCGACCTGGACGGCGTGCTCACCCAGACGGCGAAGGTGCACGCCGCCGCATGGGAGGAGATGTTCGACGACTACCTGCGCGAGCGCGCCAGGTCGCACGGCGAGCCGTACGTCCCGTTCGACCCGGTGGACGACTACGACACCTACGTGGACGGCAAACCGCGTGCCGACGGCACGCGGTCCTTCCTCGCCTCCCGCGGCATCGAACTGCCGGAGGGGAAGCCCGACGATCCGCCGGGGGCCGAGACCGTCGAGGGGTTGAGCAACAGGAAGAACGAGATCGTGCTGCGCCGGATGCGGCAGGACGGCGTGCAGCCCTACGAGGGTTCGGTGCGCTACCTCAGGGCGGTGCGGGACGCGGGCTTGCGCCGCGCGGTGGTCTCCTCCAGCGCGAACTGCCGTGAAGTGCTCGTCGCGGCCGGCATCGAGGATCTGTTCGAGGTACGCGTCGACGGCCTCACCGCCGAGCGGGATCACCTGGCGGGCAAGCCGGCGCCGGACATGTACCTGGCCGGCGCGCGAGCTCTCGGAATGGACGCGGCCGAGTGCGCGGTGTTCGAGGACGCCCTGGCGGGAGTGGCGGCGGGGCGGGCCGGCGGGTTCGGATTCGTGGTCGGCGTCGACCGGGTCGGGCAGGCCGCCGAGCTCAGGGCGCACGGCGCCGACGTCGTGGTGAAGGATCTGGCCGAGTTCCTGGAGCACCCATGATCAGCCATCCGGCGTTTCCCAGCGAGCCGTGGTGCCTGCGCGCCACCCACCTCGACCTGGCCGCGCTGGCCGAGTACGAGTCGCTCTTCGCGCTGTCCAACGGCCATATCGGCTGGCGGGGGAACCTCGAGGAGGGCGAGCCGCACGGCCTGCCGGGCTCCTACCTCAACGGCGTCTACGAGCTGCGGCCCCTGCCGTACGCGGAGGCGGGCTACGGATACCCGCAGTCGGGCCAGACGCTCATCAACGTGACGAACGGCAAGCTGATCCGCCTGCTCGTCGACGACGAGCCGTTCGACCTCCGCTACGGAGAGCTGCGCTCGCACGAGCTGGTGCTCGATCTGCGCGACGGGGTGGTCCGCCGTCAAGCCGAGTGGGCCTCTCCAGCCGACGACGTGGTGCGCGTCTCCTCGACCCGGCTGGTGTCCTTCAGCCAGCGCTCCGTCGCGGCGATCTGCTACGAGGTGGAGTCCTTGGCCGGTCCTGTGCGGCTGGTGGTGCAGTCGGAACTCGTCGCGAACGAGCCGCTCCCGCCGCCCGGCGGCGATCCCCGGCTCGCCGCCGTCCTGGAAGCCCCGCTGCTCGCGCTGGAGCACGCGGCGAAGGAAGCCCGTGCCGGGCTCGTGCACCGTACGCGGCAGAGCGGCCTGTGCGTCGCCGTGGGGATGGACCATGTCATCGAGGGACCGGACGGCGTCCAGGTCAGCGCCGAGAGCCTGCCCAATGTCGGACGGGTCACCATCATGGCGTCCCTCCAGCGGGGGCAGCGGCTGCGGGTGATCAAGTTCGTGGGCTACGGCTGGTCGGGAGCGCGTTCGCAGCCCGCCGTGCGGGACCAGGCCGCTGCCGCTCTCGCCGGCGCGGTGCAGACGGGATGGGACGGCCTGCTGGCCGAGCAGCGTGCCTACCTGGACGCGTTCTGGGCGAACGCGGACGTGCAGGTCGAGGGAGACAGCGAGATCCAGCAGGCGGTGCGCTTCTCGATGTTCCATGTGCTGCAGGCCGGAGCCAGGGCCGAGGGACGGGCGATCCCCGCCAAGGGCCTGACCGGGCCCGGATACGACGGCCACAGCTTCTGGGACACCGAAGCGTACGTGCTGCCACTGCTCACCCAGGTCGTGCCCGCCGCCGCCGCGCACGCCCTGCGCTGGCGGCACTCCACGCTGCCCCTGGCCGTGGAACGAGCCGGCCAGCTGGGGCTGCGCGGGGCGGCCTTCCCGTGGCGGACGATCGCCGGAGAGGAATGCTCGGGCTACTGGCCTGCCGGCACCGCCGCCTTCCACATCAACGCCGACATCGCCGACGCGGTCATCCGCTACGTCGACTGCACGGGTGACGAGGCCTTCGAGCGCGCGGTCGGGCTGGAGCTGCTGGCACAGACCGCGCGGCTGTGGCGTTCCCTGGGACACCATGACGCGCAGGGCCGATTCCACCTCGACGGGGTCACCGGTCCCGACGAGTACAGCGCCATCGCCGACGACAACGTCTACACCAACCTGATGGCGCAGCAGAACCTGGTCGCCGCCGCCGAGGCCGCTCGCCGCCACCCCGACCGCGCGCGCGAGCTGGGCATCGACGACGAGGAGATGGCCGGGTGGCGCGACGCGGCGGAGGCGATGCACGTCCCCTACGACGAGGCGCTCGGCGTCCACCCCCAGGCGGCCGGGTTCACCGGGCACGAGGTGTGGGACTTCGACGCCACCACCGACGAGCAGTATCCCCTGCTGCTGCACTTCCCCTACTTCGACCTGTATCGCAAGCAGGTGGTCAAACAGGCCGACCTCGTCCTGGCCATGTTCCGGCGTGGTGATGCCTTCACCGCCGAGCAGAAGGTCCGCAACTTCGACTACTACGAACGGCTCACCGTCCGGGACTCCTCGCTGTCGGCCAGCGCCCAGGCGGTCCTCGCCGCCGAGGTCGGGCACCTGCGGTTGGCCTACGACTATGTGGCCGAGGCCGCTCTCATGGATCTCGACGATCTCGAGCACAACACCCGCGACGGCCTCCACATCGCCTCGCTGGCCGGGAGCTGGATCGCTCTGGTCAACGGCCTGGCAGGGATGCGCCGGAGGAACGGCCGGCTGGCATTCAGCCCCAGACTTCCCGACGGGCTGACCCGGCTCGGCTTCACCGTCGTCATGCGAGGGAGCACACTGGCGGTGCGGGTGGACGCCGCAGCCGCCACCTATACGCTGATCGACGGCGATCCGTTGACGGTCGCACACCACGCGAAGCCGATCACCGTCACGCGCGGCAGGCCGGTCACCTGCCCCATCCCCGCCGCTCCGCCGGAGACCACCGTGCCGCGCCAACCACGCGGACGCGAACCGGCGCGGCGCCGCCTGAGACCGGCGGGGAACGATCCGTCTCCGATCACGGCATCCGGGCTCACATGACAAGGGCGCCGGTGACCGACGGTGCATGGTGTTGTCGAATGGTCGTGATCGGTTACGGCCTGGAGGCTGTCGGCGCGGCGGGGAGGACCTCAAGCTGATCGGCAACACGATCAGGAAGGTCACCCCCCATGGCAAGAACCTCTTCCCTGCGTGCTCTTCAGCGCATGGCCGCCGAACATGGCGACGCCCGAAGGCTGGGCATCCCCGTCGACGAGTTGCGCGGGCTGCGCGCCGAGGCCGTCGCCGAGCCCGGCGGGATGGCCAGGCGTGAGCTGCTCAAGCGGGTCGCGATCGCCGGTCTGAGCGTGGCCGCGGTCGGCGCGATGCCGAGGCGGGCGCGCGCCGAGACCGCCAAGCCGCCCAAACCGGCCCGGGTGGCCGTCATCGGCGCCGGCATCGCGGGCCTGACCGCCGCGCTCACCTTGCGCGACGCGGGAGCGACACCCATCGTCTACGAGGCCAACCCCGACCGGGTCGGCGGCCGGATGTACTCCCAGCGCGCGCTGTGGAGCGGCGGCCAGACCTCGGAGATCGGTGGCGAGCTCATCGACCAGGAGCACAGGAAGATGCGGGAGCTGTGCCGCCGCTTCAACCTGCCCACGGTCGACTTCGCGGCGTCAGGACCCAACGGCGCCGAGGAGATCCTGCGCTTCGACGGCGGGTACTACCCGCGCGCGCAGGCCGACGCCGACTTCAAGGAGATCTACCAGGCGCTCCACTCCGACCTGATGGCGGCGGGGGAGGTGATGTGGAACAGCACGACGCCCGCGGGAACCGCGCTGGACAACATGTCGCTGCACGACTGGATCGACTCGCGCGTGCCCGGCGGCCACTCCTCGAACCTGGGCCGCTTCCTGGACGTGGCCTACAACGTGGAGTACGGCGCCGACACCGTCGACCAGTCGTCGCTGGCGCTCATCCTGCTGCTCGGCTACCAGCCCAACCCCGGCCACTTCAACGTGTGGGGCCTGTCCGACGAGCGCTATCACATCGTCGGCGGCAACGACCAGCTCCCCGGCGCCATCGCGGACACGCTGCCCTCGGGATCGATCCAGATGGGCTGGAAGCTGCTGGCCGTACGCGCGAACGCGGACGGCACGCAGACGCTCACGTTCGACAACGGCGGCACCACGAAGACCGTCACCGCCGACCACACGGTCATCACCGTGCCCCTGCCCATCCTGCAAGGCCTCGACCTGTCCAGAGCGGGATTCGACGCCCGCATGACGAACCTGCTGCGCGACGCCCGGATGGGCTACGTGACCAAGCTCAACATGCAGTTCACCGGCCGTCCATGGGTGGGGACGGGCCCGTGGCCAGGCGTGTCGGCCGGCGACTGCTTCACCGACCTGACCTTTCAGCAGTGCTGGGACACCACCAAGGGGCAGGCGGGCACGAGCGGCATCCTGATCCAGTACGGCGGCGGCAGCCTGGCGCACGCGCTCAACCCCTCCACTCCCTTCGCCACCCATACCGACCCGTACGTGCGCACCCTGGCCGGCACCATGCTCAGCCAGATCGACCAGGTCTTCCCCGGCACCAAGGCCCAGTGGAACGGCCGCGCCCAGCTGTCTGCCTGGCACAAGAACCCCTACGCTCTTGGCGCCTACTCCTACTGGCCCGTCGGCTACCTGCACAGGTACGCCGGCTACGAGAGCACCGCCCAAGGCGGGGTGCACCTGGCGGGCGAGCACTGCTCGTACGACTTCCAGGGCTTCATGAACGGCGGAGCCACCGAGGGCGAGCGTGCCGCCAACGAGGTGCTGGCCGCGCTGCGCGCCTGACCGAAGGGCGGGATCCGGCTGGGTGCCCGTATTGTCGGCCTGAGTGTTCTTCGGAAGGGGTGCCCGTGGGGCGAGGTGTTGAGCAGATCGTCCAGGGGGCCGTGGACGGTCTGGCGGCCGGAAGGTCGGCGGCGGTCGTGGGGGTGCTCGTGGGAGAGCGAACCGAGATCCGCGGCGCGGGGCCCGGCTCGCCCGACGGCGACACCGTGTTCGAGATCGCCTCGGTGACCAAGGTGTTCACAGGCCTGGCGCTGGCCAAGCAGGTCGTCGCGGGTACGGCGGCGCTGGACGAGCCGGTGCGCGACCTGTTCCCCGCGGGCACCGCCATGCCCGCGCGCGGCGGCCGGGAGATCCTGCTGCGCCAGCTGGCGCAGCACACCTCCGGGCTGCCGCGCCTGCCCAAGGGGGCGATCTGGCAGATGATCCGCGGATTCCCGAACGGCAACCTCGACCCCTACTCGCACTACGACGAGGCCGCGATCCTCGCGGGGCTGGCAGACACCCGGCTCCGCTCGCTGCCCGGCGAACGGTTCCGGTATTCCAATCTCGGCGCGGGCCTGCTCGGGCTGGCACTGGCCGCCCGCGCGGGAACCGACTACGCGACGCTGGTCACCGAGAGCGTGTGCAAGCCGCTGAGCCTGACCAGAACCGGTCTCGGCGAACCCGTCGTCCAGGGGCACACCAGGCGCGGCCGGCCGACCCCGCCCTGGAACCTGGCCGCGCTGGCCGGGGCGGGCGGGCTCCGCTCGACGGCGGCGGACCTGCTCACCTTCCTCCGGGCCCAGATCGAGTGCCGTGACGAGGCGATCCGCCTCAGCCGCCAGAGCGAGCACCGGATCAACTCGTCGCAGGCGGTCCAGCTCGGTTGGATGGAATCCCACCTGCATCCGACGATCGGCGGCGGCCGCCGGATCTGGCACAACGGGCGCACCGGCGGCTTCGCCTCCTACCTCGGCCTCGACCCGGATCGGCGGATCGGTGTCGCCGTGCTGAGCAGCACCTCCCGATCCGTGGACGGCACTGCCTCCGCCCTGTTCCGCGCCTTGACGTCATGAGCAGGGCCCCGCAGTCGCGGGGCCCGCGCGCCGCCTGCCGGGTCAACCCTTCGGGAACCGGGTCACCCAACGGCGTTGCCACGGGGTCTCCACGGCCCTGTGGTGGTGGTGCGCCCGCGTCCATGCGACCGCGTCCGCCGGGTCCACCCCGGCCAGAACGGCGAGGCAGGCGATGACGGTGCCGGTACGTCCCACGCCGCCCCCGCAGGCGACCTCCACCGCCGCGCCTTCCCTCGCGAGCTCGTGCAGCGCGCGGATGTGCCGGATGGCCCGCTCCCTGTCGCGGGGCAGCAGGAAGTCCGGCCACTCGATCCACTCGCGCGGCCAGCACAGCTCCCCTTCGTGCCGGCCGCGCAGACGCGGGGACCCCAGGTAGAGGCCGAAGTCGGGCACCGGCCCCTCAGGAAGCGGGCGGCGCAGGCCGCGGCCGCGGACCCAGGAGCCGTCCGGCAGCCGGACAGCGCCCACGAGCGGCGGGCCGCTCACCGAGCCACACTCCCGACGCGCAGCCGGGCACGGTGGTTGGCGACGTTGAGGCGGTTGCCGCACAGGTCACTGCAGTAGCGGCGGCGGCCGGGCCTGCTGATGTCGACGAACACCCCGCGGCAGTCCAGGGCGGCGCAGGGGCGGAAGCGCTCGTGGCCCAGCGCCCGGACGACGCCGAGCAGCGCGGTGCCGACGAGCGTGGCCAGCTCGTCCGCGAGCGGCGCGCCAGGCGCGGTCGGGACGTACCACTGCCAACGGCCGTCGGCGTCGCGCTGCAGTACAGGGCCGAGGCCGGCGCGCCTGACCAGGACGATCGCGCCCGCGACGGCGTGGTCCTCCGTCGCGGTCTCCAGGATGACCCGCACCTCCCTGCGGAGGAGGCACACCTGGTGGAGGTCGTCGCTGGTCGGCGACCGCTCATCCGTCATGGCGTCGAGCCGGAGGCCGTGCTCGGCCAGGAAGCCCGCCAGCGCCCCGGGGTCGGTGAGGGCCTCGCCCGCGGTGGCCCGCACGGTGGGCGAGGTGTTGACCAGGTCGGTCGCGACCACCGCCCCCACCGTGTATTCGGAGACAGGGATTTTCACTACTTACCTTCTGGCTTGAGTAACCGGTAAAATGAAACTGTACCCCTTACTCCGTGATGTTTTCGAGTCTCCGTGCGCTAGCCGACCAGGGTGAGCCAGTCGCGATGGCGGGGGTCGTGGCCGTGGACGGCGGCGTCGTAGGCGTGCTTCAGCTTGGCGGTCACGGGCCCCTCAGGGTCGATCTCGCGGTGGTCGACGGAGGCGACGGGGACGATCCCGGCGGCCGTCCCGCACAGGAACACCTCCTCGGCCGTGTAGAGCTCGGCGCGCAGGATGTCGCGCCGCCGCGTCGGCAGGCCGAGGTCGAAGGCCAGCCGCTCGACCGTGTCCTGAGTGATGCCGGCCAGGGCCCCCGCGCTGTCGGGCGGGGTCACCAGCACGCCGTCGGAGATCATGAACAGGTTGGCGCCCGTGCACTCGCTCACGTGCCCGGCCGCGTTGAGCAGCACGGCCTCGTCGAATCCCGCGTCCAGCGCCTCCGCCTTGGCCAGCACCGAGTTCAGGTAGGGCCCGGTGGCCTTGGCGAGTGTGGGGACGACGGCAGGGTCGTTGCGCCGCCACGAACTGGTCATCAGCCGCACTCCGTCGTCGAGGTAGGCCCCCCACTCCCAGGCCGCGATCGACACGGAGACCGGGCAGTTCCTGGCCGAGATGCCCATCTCGCCGTAGCCGCGGTGAACGAGGTGGCGGATGTAGCAGGACCGGAGGCCGTTGGCGGCGACCGTGCGGAGGGTGGCGGCGCGCAGCTCGTGATAGCCGTAAGGCACGGCCAGCGAGATGATCTTCGCGCTGCGGTAGAGCCTGGCCAGGTGGTCGTCGAGCCGGAAGACGGCGGGCCCCTCGGGCGTCTCGTACACGTTGGTGCCTTCCAGTACGGCGGTGCCGTAGTGCAGGGCGTGTGACAGCACGTGGACGCGCGCCTCCGCCCAAGGGACGAGCGTGCCGTCCATCCAGATCGTTCCAGCCTCGGGCAACCTCATCGTGTGCTCCTCAAGTGGCCTAATCGCAATACGGAACTTGAGCCTCTTCAGCGTCAAGTGGCAAAGTTAGCAACGGATCGTTGGACCGGACAAGGAGGCGGAAGGGCCCGTGAGAAGTGAGGAGCTGGACAGGTTCGCCGTCCTCGTCCGCGACCGGCTGCGGCTGCGCGAAGGCAGGGAGTCACCCGGCCGCAGACTGGCCGGTGCGCTGAGCGACCTGGCGGAGTCCGGCGCGCTGGCCCCAGGGGGCAGGCTGCCGTCCGAGCGCGACCTGGCTCGGATCGTCGGGCTCAGCCGCGGTACGGTCGCCGCGGCCCTCACCACGCTGTGCGAGGAGGGGCTGTTCGAGCGCCGCCACGGCAGCGGCACCTACGTGCGCGAGACGGCTCAGAACGGCCGCCCCGGCTTCGCGGGGCTGATGCGCGCGGGCGCCGTCCTCGCCGACCTGTCGACCTCCGTCGTGCCCGACCCCTCTCACCTGATCCTGCCCGCGCTGGAGGTGGCCGAGCTCCTGCGCACCCCGAGCGGCCACGGCTACGACCCCATGGGGGAGCCGCGGCTGCGCTCGCTGCTGGGCGGGCAGGTCCTGATCACCGGCGGCGCGCAGCAGGCCATCGATCTGGCCGCCAGGGTGCTGCTGCGGCCGGGGGACAGGGTGCTGGTCGAGGATCCGACGTACGGGGGCGCGCTCACCGTCTTCGAGCGGGCGGGAGCGCGTGCCGTACCCGTGACCATGACGGACGCCAGGGCGGTCCGCGAGGCGATCGACCGGCACCGGCCCGAAGTCGTCTACGTGGTCGGCGTCAACAACCCCACGGGCGCCGTCCACGACCTGGCGCACGTGGCCGAGCTCGCGCGCGCCGAGGGCATCGTGGTCGTCGAGGACAGGACCCTCGCGGAGCTGGTGTTCGAGGGCGGCGCCCCCGCGCCACTGGCCGAAGCGCACCCGCACGGCACGGTCACCGTGGGCTCGCTGTCCAAGGTGTTGTGGGGCGGGCTGCGGGTCGGCTGGGTACGCGCGCCCGAGTCGTTGCTCGCGCGGCTGGCCGAGGCCAAGCAGGACAGCGACCTGGCCACCAGCGCGGTCTCCCAGCGCCTCGCGGCGGAACTGCTGGAACACAACCCCGTCGCGCCGTGGCGGGAGGAACTGGCTCGCCGTCGCGACCATCTGGCCGCCGAGCTCCGGGCGGCGCTCCCCGAATGGAGCTGGGAGCCGCCGCGCGGAGGACTGTCGCTCTGGGTCCGGCTGCCAGGGACCGACACCGACCGTTTCGCCGTTCGAACCCGCCGCTACGGCGTCGCGGTCGCGCCCGGCTCGCTGTTCTCCGCCGACGGCCGCCATCGCGACCGCGTGCGCCTCAGCTTCGCCCTCCCACCCGAGCTGCTCGATCAGGCGGTCGCAGGACTCGCCGACGCGTGGCGGGACCGGACCTGATCGCCGTCCGCGCTGTCGACGGAATGCCGCCAGGCAGCGGGCAGCCGTCCCGCCTCAGGTGATCCTGCGCGTGTGGACGACGCGGTCCACCAGGCGTTAGGGCCGGCCGGGAGGGGTGAACCTCCAGGAAGCGGTTGCCGGTCTTGCCGATCCAGCGGACCCGCACGGTCATGTCGCGCGACACGATCGGCTTGCCCCCGCTTCCCAGGATCGACCTGAGAGGTCAGGGCCTCGTTGCCCGTGCCGTTCGACCTACCGTGCGGTTCCGGTGGAAGGGGGCAGGAGGAGTTCGAGTTCGAGCTCGTGGCGGATCGGGATGCCGTCGAGACCGGCCTCGGGGATCGACGGCTTGAGCGTGCGCGACCGAGCGACAGCGTCGCGATGCAGCGCGACGAGGTCGAAGCCGTACTTCTGGTAGAAGCGCAGCGCCCGCAGGTTGTCGTTCGTCGTGATCAGCCACAGCCGGACGGCACCCGCGACGTGGGCCGCCGCGGCGACGGCGTCGACGAGGGCGGTGCCCGCTCCGGCGCCTTCGCGTACGGAATCGAGTGTGACGAGCTCGCACTCCCGGCCCTCGATCCGGTAGGTGGCGACCCCCGCGCGTTCGCCGTCGAGGTGGGCGACGAACCCGGGAAGCGCGGTGGTGTCGTGGGCGACACCCCTGCTCACCGAGACGACCCCTCCCCACCGGTCGGTGAACAGCTCTCGTACCCATGCGATGTCATCGGCGTTCAGCGGCCGCACGATGAGGCGGTGCGTGGTGCCGTGGTCAGGAGAGGCCATGTGCTCACACTCTCAGAATCCGTGGCGACGCGCCGTCCGAGGCCTGTATTGGCTGTTCGGCCGATCCCGGTCGTCCTTTCGGCGGATGATCGGCTTGCGGCGGTGGCGGACCATGCTTCTTCATGAAACGAGTCCTTACTGTCCTGATCGCGGGCTCTGTCGCTTTCACCGGCCTGGTGGGCGGCGCGTCCGCCGATGCCGGTGTCTCCTGGCGGGAGTGCCCCGATAGACCCGGAGCCGAGTGCGGCGTGGTCGAGGTGTCGCGCGACTGGAGCGCTCCCTCGGGCCCGAAGGTGGAGCTGTCCGTCGTACGGCGCAGGGCCACCGAACCGGACGCGCGCGTGGGCACCCTGTTCTACAACCCGGGCGGCCCAGGAGTTCCCGCCGCGCTGCTCGTCCGTGACTACGCCGCCGCCACCTTCTCCAGCGAGCTGCTCCGCCGTTTCGACGTCGTGGGCGTCGACCCGCGCGGGGTGGGGGAGAGCAAGCCGGCGCTGCGCTGCGCCCTGCCAGTCCATGATCCTGGGATCAGACTGTTCCCGGCGACGTCCGCCGCGTACAAGCGCCTGGTCGCGCACAACACGGCGGTTGGCCGGAGCTGTCGCGACAGTACGGGAGCGCTGCTCGGACACATCGACACCGTGAACGTCGCGCGCGACTTCGACGCGGTGCGCGCCGCCCTCGGCGAATCGACGGTGAGCTTCTTCGGCAAGTCGTACGGCAGCATGCTGGGCGCGGAGTACGCGCGGCTGTTCCCCGGCCGGGTGCGGACGATGGTGCTGGACGGTGCGGTCGATCACGCCATTCCGTCAAGCCGGCTGGTCACCGACGCGGCCAGGGCGGTGGAGGACTCCTTCGATCGGTTCGCCGCCTGGTGCGACCGCACGACGACGTGCGCCCTGCACGGCCGCGATGTCGGCAGGCTGTGGGACGGCCTTGTGGCGCGGGCCGAGCGCGAGCCCATCAACGTGAAGGGCGGCCGGCCCATGACCGCCGACGAGCTGCTCTACTCCGCCTACGGCTATCTCACGCTCTTCCCGGAGTTCGGCGGGCAGTTGGCCACGGCGATCGTGGAGGCGGAGCGGGGCGACGCCCAGTCCTTCGCGGCCATCAGGGCCGAAGCCCTCGACAACCGCGTGAGCACCGCCGCGTATCGCTCGATCCTCTGCATGGACATCGACCCGCAGATACGCGGCTACCGCGACGTGCGAACCCGGATGAAGGACATCCGCAGCGTCGCGCCACACATGGGCGGCATGTCGGAGTTCTGGGACATGACGGTGGGCTGCGCGGGCTGGCCGCTGTCTCCGTCGAACCCGCAGCGGGCAGGCGGGATCAGAGGCGTGCCGCCGGTTCTCGTCGTCGGCAACACCCACGATCCCGCCACGCCACTGCGCTGGGCACGCAGCCTGTCCGCGCGCATCGAGGGCGCGGGCCTGCTGGTCGACGTCGGCGACGGGCACACCAGCTACAGAAGGTCTGCGTGCGCGACCAAGCACATCGACGGATATCTCGTGACGGGCAGGCTGCCGACCGCAGGTACCGTGTGCGGCCCCGAGAGGACGTGACGTCGGGCGCTCGGGGCGGCGGGGTCAGATCGGCCAGGGCTCGTACCCGGGAGGGCGGTAGTCGGGGTCGACGGGCACCCGGCCGCACCAGTCGTGCACCTCGCAGATCACCATCACCGACGCCTGGACGATCTCCGTGGTGAGCGTGGCATGAGAGCCGTGGTTGACCTCCGTGGCGGGCACGTGTCGCGCCGGCTCCCACCCGCTGATGCTCAACCGGTCAGAGTGGGGGACGACCTGACACATCGGTCCACGACGCATGGACATACCTGCCTCCAACTCATGCTGAAACGGATAGCACCGAAGGCGGGGGTCATCTGAGTACAGCACATCACGGAGCAGCGCCCCCGCATGGGCGTGCCCCGCGGTCGTTCAACCTTTCCCACACGGTCATGAAAGGGCACAGGAGGTCCGCACGGCGTGCGTCGTCCCTCAAGCCGACGGTCCGGGTCGGGCACCGGCCGGCGTGTTCAGCAGGCCCCAGTAGGTCGCGCCGCACCACAGGGCGCCGATGAGGGCGGCCACCCATGGCCGGCGCCGTCACCTTGGATCAGCCTGGACAGGGCGCCGCGCGTCAGCTTGTCGACCACCCAGCCGGCGGCGACGGCGGCACCGATCAACGGCAGGACGATCAGGAAGAGCAGCACGAGGGTGCCCGTCAGCCTGCCGAGCAGGACGGACTGGTCGATGCCTGCCTGCTGCGGACTGATCCCGAAGACCGCGTACATCTGCTCGACGCCGATGTAGAGGACGGCGTAGAGCGCGACGCCGATCGGGACGATGACCGAGCCGATGCGTTCGATCAGGGCCAGGACACCTGACTGGGTCCCTTGCCGCTCGACGGGCTCGCTCTGCGAGACCGGGGGTGTGCGGGTGTCCGGCGGGGAGATGTCCTGCGTCGTCATGGGGCGAGGTCGCAAGCCGGAGCGGCTGAGGCGGGATCGCTACGTCGCGTCGGCGCGAGCGGCCACGCTCGGCACTGCCGGCGCCGTGAGACGGGTCGGCTCGGTCACGGTCGAACTCCTGGGGCACGGCGGATCGATGGGCGGCAAGACTATCCCACTGGGGACAATAGAGACTTGAACTAAAACCGGCGGCCGGCGCTCGGGGGCGCCGTCCGTCAGCACCTTTGCCCCACGTTGACCGTGACCATCGGCCGGGCCGGGTATGCCACGACGGCAGAGCCCCGTTGGCCATGGAGCAGAGCATGAACATCGGCATCATAGGCGCAGGCAACATCGGCAGCACTCTTGCCCGGCGGCTGTCCGCGCTCGGGCATCGGGTGACCGTGGCCAACTCGCGGGGCCCCGAGACTCTCACCGACCTGGCCGAGGAGACCGGGGCGACAGCGGTGAGCGTCGAGGAGGCGCCCAGGGGAGCGGATCTCGTCGTGGTGACGATCCCGCAGGGCAAGGTGCCCGACCTGCCCACCGGACTCTTCGACGGGGCCTCCGACACCCTCGTCGTCGTCGACACCGGCAACTACTATCCGCAGCAGCGCGACGGCCGGATCGAGGAGATCGAGGCCGGAATGCCGGAGAGCCGGTGGGTCGAGAAGCAGCTCCGCCGGCCTGTGGTCAAGGCGTTCAACAACATCTACGCCGACCACCTCGCCAACGGCGGACGCCCCGCAGGGACCCCCGGCAGGGTGGCCCTGCCCATCGCCGGTGACGACGACACTGCCAAGGCAGTCGTCATGGAACTCGTGGACGCGCTCGGCTTCGACCCGGTCGACGCCGGCGGCCTCGACGAGTCCTGGCGCCAGCAGCCCGGGACACCCGTCTACACGACCGACAAGGACGCCGACAGCCTCAGGAACGGGCTGGCCGAGGCGAGTGAGGAGCGCAGGCCGGAGTGGCGGGCCACCGCCTGAACGGGTCACGGGCCGGATCCGGTCTCGCTCCGTCCTCCGCGCGTCACCGTTCCTGGTCCGCGGTGTGGTCCTCATCGAAGATGTCGGCGGCGGAGATCACGACGCGCGGATCGGGGATGCCGACCACGTCGGTGTCCTTGTCCTCGTAGTCGAAGAGGCTCAGGACATGCCGCATCGCCTCCAGCCTGGCGCGCTTCTTGTCGTTGCTCTTGATGACCGTCCACGGGGCCGCTTCGGTGTCGGTGTGCAGGAACATGGCCTCCTTGGCCTGGGTGTAGTCGTCCCACTTGTCGAGCGAGGCCAGGTCCATCGGCGACAGTTTCCACTGGCGGACCGGGTCCACCTGCCGGATGATGAACCGGGTCCGCTGCTCGGCGCGGGAGACCGAGAACCACAGCTTGACCAGATGCAGGCCCGACTCGACGAGCATCTGCTCCAGCCGCGGCGCCTGCTCGACGAACTCCAGATACTCCTCCTCCGAGCAGAACCCCATCACCCGCTCGACCCCCGCCCGGTTGTACCAGGATCGGTCGAACAGCACGATCTCGCCCGCCGCCGGCAGGTGGGCGATGTAGCGCTGGAAGTACCACTGCTTGCGTTCGCGCTCGCTCGGCTTCTCCAGCGCGACCACGGTCGCCCCGCGCGGGTTGAGATGCTCCATGAACCGTTTGATGGTGCCACCCTTGCCCGCGGCGTCGCGGCCCTCGAACAGCACGACGAGCCTCAGGCCCGTGCGCTTGATCCAGTACTGCAGTTTGAGCAGCTCGATCTGCAGCAACCGCTTGTCCTGCTCGTACTCCGATCGCTGCAGGCGGGCCGCATAGGGGTAGTGCTGGCGCCAGGTGTCGACCGGGCTGCCGTCGGCACGCAGCAGCACCGGATCGTCGTCGTCGCTGTCATCGACCCACAACCCGGGTGTGGCGTCGAGCAGGTCGCTGCTGTCGGCCGCGACCTGTGGGTCGAGCACGACCGGCGGTTGCCACTGCGAACCGCTCATATGACCAGGCACGCGATGATGGTGGTGTCCATATCGTCACCCTTCACAGCTACAACGCCGTCTAACCACTTGCCGGGATGTTCGTACAAGAATTCACCTCGCCGTTGCCCCGGCTTCCGCGTCAGGGCGCGTCGCCGGGGCCGACGTCGGCGGGGACCACCCGCGCGCGCCTGCGGCGGGTCGATCACCTCGCGGGCTACCGCCACTCCCGGCCACGACTGACTCGCGGACCGGCGGTCGTCGACACGGTCAAGATCGCCCCGGCGCGGGTCGCCCAGAGCATCGCCGCCGGCGTCGCGCCCGGCGGGGGAGCGGTCTCAGGCGGCTGACCCTTCAGGCCGCGCGCGGACGTTCCCGCTTCACGAAGATCCTGGACATGAGGGTGGCGGCGCTGCAGACGGATCTGGCCGGATCGGCGGCTCGACGACGCGGCGGTCACTCGAAGGCGGTGCGATCCAGCCAGTGCCGCAGCAGCGCCCGGTCGCCGGTGACCGTGACCTCGGGAGAGGCCGGCGGGAGCCGCCTGGTCAGCACCCGTAGGAGGTCGGCCACGCCGCCGTCCACCACCACGTCCGCGCCGGCCGTACCGCGCTCGGATCGCACCCCTGCGGGGGTGCGGGTGATCAGCCAGCCCGCCATCCGCTCCGCGGGCCGGAACAGGAGCGTCTCGCCTGCACCGCGCAGTTCGGCCAGCGTGGGCTTGCTCGCCGCCCACGGCGACGACAGGATCTCCAGGCTCTCGTCGATCGCGTCGGCCGCCAGGTCGGGGGCGACCGAGAACGCGGTGCCGGCGGTGAGCGCCGCGTCGGCGTGGTGGACAGAGGTCTCGTGCAGGATCCTGCGCAGCCAGAAGCGCGCGGGCAGCGGACCGACCAGCGTCCACACCTGGGTCTCCGCGCCGACGTCCTCGACCGCGCGGATCAGCTCCCGCGCGCCGTCCCGCAACCACTCCGGCCACGTGGCGGGGTCGCCGACCTCCGCCTGGAGCGGGTCGGGCGCGGGCGCGGGCTCGCCGGTCCTGACGATCCCGGCCGCCCATCGATGCGCATGGCCGACGTGCGCGACGAGGTCACGCAGCAGCCAGGCGGGGCAGGTCGGCACCCGTACGGCAGGATGCGCGCCGGCCGCCGCGTCCGCGAACGCGGCGGTCTGCTCCCGCAGCCCCTCGGCGAGCCTGCCGACACCCGGTGTCCCCATGCCTGACATCCTCTCGATCGACCCCCGGCGAGAATCGCGACGCACGGCCGGATCCGGAGCCATGGGAAGATGCATCCTTCGGGATGATCAACTCGCCAATGGGGATGGTATGAGAAGACTGACATGGATCCTGGCCGCGATCACGGCGTTGGCGCCGGTCGTGGTCCCCGCCCAGGCGCAGGCCGCCTCCGCCACGTCCTACCGCGTCTGGCACTGGAACATCGCGGGGAACACGATGCACCGCGCCTCCACGACCGACGGGCTCGTGGCCGCTGCCGCCCGCTCGATCCAGGACAACGGGGCGAGCTTCGCCTCGCTCAACGAGCTGTGTGTCCAGCAGTTCGACGCGCTGATCAAGAGCCTGCGCGAGGCGGGCTGGCCCGCCGACCCGGCGAACTTCGCTCGCTTCGAGGCCACCATCCCCGGCCGGACGGGCGGGCCGTGCGCGGGCAAGGACTACGGCATCGGGCTGTTTAGCAAGCGGCCGCTGGGCAAGGCCGATCGCTTCACCCTGCCCGACGACGGCAACGAGCCGCGCAAGCTCCTCTGCGCGCCGCTGCAGGAGCAGCCGCACCTGCGGTTCTGTACCACGCACTCCACCTTCGTCGACGCCTTCCGCCTGCCCCAGTTGGAGGCCATCTTCGGCCGGCTCGACGCCTACTTCGCGAGAGGCGACCAGGTGATCGTCGCGGGCGACTTCAACGTCTCTCCCTCCATCGCTCGCATGAACCGGTTCTATTCGGCTCAGGTGAACACTCCGAACAACGATCACAACAGCGGCCACTACCGCGAGGTGGACGACGCGGACCCGGCCGCCTGCCCCGGGTACGGCGAGACCACGGTCGAGGCGGCCGGTGGCGACGGGCCGTGCGGCACCGGCGTGAAGATCGACATGATCTTCACGCACGAGCGCGACTACGTGGCGTCCGCCTCCTCGGGCGACGCGAAGTCGTCACCGAGGACCTGTGGCGGCAAGGCCTGCTCCGACCACCGCATCCTGGTCGGCAGTGTGGCCCTGAACCCTGCTCCCTAGTGCGCCTCATGAGCCGGCGGGCGCGACAAATGCCGTCATATGTCAGCAAGGAGCGCGGTTGATCCGCTAGATATGGGGATGAGCTACGAGTCCTACGTCAGGCAGCGGATCCTGGCGCCCGTGGGCATCACCCGCCTCCGGCTCGGCCGTACCCTCAGGTCGGAGGCCGCACCCGGCGAGGTGATCTACGAGTCCGACGGCACCGCCACCACCGTCACGGACGCGTCGGGTGCCGTGGTGCCCAAGCCGTACGGCGGGTTCAGCATGACCAACCGCGGCCCCGGCGGCGGCTGGCTGGCCTCGGCGGTCGACCTGGTGCGGTTCGCGAAGGTGCTCGACGCGCCGGGAGCGGTGCTGAACGCGACCTCCATCAACAGGATGCTCGCCAAGCCGAGCCCTCTCCTCACCGACGACGGCGCCTGGTACGGCGCGGGCTGGTGGGTGCGCCAGGTGCCGGGACACCTCAACACCTGGCACAACGGGTCATTGCCTGGGACGTACACCTATCTCGCCCGGTTGCAGAACGGCTTCACCTACGCGGCCCTGTTCAACAGGGGCGAGGAGAGCGGCTCGCCCGACTACGACGTGCTCAGCTCGCTGATCAACGCCGAGATCGGCAGGGTGACCACCTGGCCGACCACGGACCTCAGCTCGCGCTACTTCTAGCGAAGCGTCCACGGCCTCGTCGGCTTCCCGCTCGCCGGGACTCCTGCTCCATCTCCGTGTACGGCCTGGCCTGGCCGTACACGCTCGATCACCGAGCGGGCTGCCAGGAGGCCTGCACCAATGCCCGCTCCGTCGCGGCGAGATGTGTCGCGGCGGCCAGCCACGCCCATGCGTATCGATCGGCGTCCGACTCCGCCAAACGGCCGAACACGTCGCGAGCCCTGCGGTCGGCCTCGGCGGTGAGCGCGGTGACCAGTTCCGACGCGCCCAGGAACCCGGCACGGCGCAGGGCGGCCGCCTGGACGCGTGCGTCTCCGCTGCGCGCGGGTTCGGCGACCGCCCTGCGGCCGCCCGTGACGGCGAGCTCGACCAGGCGCCGGACCCGCCACAGCGGCGCGCCCGCCACCGGATCCGCCTCGTCGCCCCCGTCCGACTGCCACGGCAGGCACGCGTCCTCCGGGGGCAGGTGGGAACCCTGCAGGCGGTCGTAGCCGAGGTCGGCCCTGTCCTGCCATTCGGCGGGAAGGCGCAGGGTCGCGTCGGCGCCAGGCACGGGTCCCACCGCGAGGGGCCGCAGGGTGGCCGCCCTGTCGGGGTCCACCCTGCCCACGACTCGGACCAGCATTCCGGGGCGTGAGGCGAGCCGCCGCAGGTTGTCGACGTGGGCCAGGGCTGGATGCCCGTTGTCGGGAACGAGCCGGATCAGCGGGCCGCCCGGCCGCGCCTGCCGAACGAGATCGCCGTCCACGCCGCCCGCAACGGAACCCGAATGGCCCGGGTCCCTCGAACGAGCCGCATCGCCCACGTTGTTCGCACGAGCTGCCGTGCCTCCCGCAACGGAGGGAGCGCCGTTTTCGCCCAGGTCGTCGGCATGAGCCGTGGTGGCCGTAGCGCCCGCAATGGACCGACCGCCTGCGTCGCCGGGGTCGCTCGCAAGGGCCGCGGTGGATGCGTCGGTCGCGGTGGCGGGGAGGAGTTCGCGAGCGAGTACGGCCTCGCCCGCCGCTCCGACGATCACCAGATCGCAGCCGACCGGTTCGCGTGCCGCGTCCTGCTCGGTCCACGCGTCACCCGAGAGCCGCTCGACAGCGGCGTCGGACAGCGGGCGTGCGAACAGGGCGGCCAGCGGCCCGGCGGTCCACGGCATGCTCGCGAGCGGCGTGGCGCGCACGCCGCGGCCCGCCCCGAGACGACCGTCAGGCGAGACCGTCGCTCCGGAGATCAGGAGTCCGGCCCGCGCCAGTTGAGCGTGGTTCAGCGTGGCCGAGCCGATGGCGACGGTCGCGGTCGCCGCCCCACGGGCGCGCGCCACCCCGCCCGGCTTGACGTCGGCCACCGAGAACCACCGGCCGTCCTCGGTGACGACGTGCGTGACCACGCCGCCGTAGCCGGTTGCGCTGATCAGCGGCTCCCTGCAGACGCCGTGAACCCGTAGGCTCCCGCCCTGTTCGTAGCTCCGGCGAACGCTGCCGACCAGCGCGGGACCGGGGTCGGCCATGGCCAGCCTCCCCGCCGTGAGCAGAAGCTCGCGAAGCGCGGACACCAGGTCGGCGAGGCGGTGACTGTCGTGGCGGTCCCGTGCCGCCCGCAGGCCGCGCACGACGCGGAGGGCGGCGGCCTCGGCGTTGGGCAGCCCGGCCAAGCGGGCGGTGTGTGCGGCCCTGAGCAGCTCCGCCTGGGGGACCGCGCCTGCCGCCGGCACCCCTGCCGACAGCACCGCCGCCCCCGCGGCCCACAACCCGGACGCGGCCGCCACCTGCGCAGCGGTCGGCCCGGCAGGCGCACCCGCCTTCGGTCCATCGCGAAGCGGACCATCGACGCCTGCGACCGCGCCCCCGGCAGCGCCCACCTCTCCGGCGGCACCACCCGCAGGTCCGGCCGCGTCTGCGGCTGGGCTTGGATCGAGGTCCGGTTCGGGGTTGACGTCGGGAGCGGAGGCGGGGAGGGCGTCCGCCGCGGCGTTGAAGCCCGCCATGGCGTCGGGGTCCGCCACCGGGCAGGCGCTCAGGACGGCCGCGCGGTGCAGGCAGCGGGGTGCCAGGAGGCAGCTGCACCGCGCCTGGCCGTCCTCGATGATCGTGCCGGACGGCCCCGGCGAGAGGGTGACCAGCGCGTCCTCGCCGCAGGTGATCCTGATGCCCTCCTCATCCGCGACGGCGGGCACGGCGGCGTACTGCTCGATCGCCGCGTCCAGCTTCTTCCGCAGCCTGGAGGTCAGGCTCTCGACGGCCGCGGCAACCACGTGCGGCGTCGCGGGCGGGAGCGGTCCTGATGACGGAACGGTTGATGTGGGGGAGTTCACCGGGCTTCTCCGCGGAGGCGGTCGCCCACCCATCGGGCGAGGGCGAGCGGACTGAGGGCGGCGACGGGCATCCCGGCCGCGACGAGCTGCTGGGCGACGGGGAGTGAGTAGCGAGGGACGCCGCTGTCATCCAGCGCGGCGCACCCCAGCAGGTGGACACCCGAGCCGGCCAGGGAGCGGACCTCGGCGAGCAGGCCACCGATCGGGTAGCCCTCCTCGAAGTCGCTGACGACCACGACGAGCGTCCGGCTCGGCACGGTGACCAGCGACCGGGCGTGGGCGAGGCCGGCGGCGATGTGGGTTCCGCCGCCGACCTGCACCTCCAGCAGCAGAGAGAGCGGGTCGGCGACCCTGCCCGTCAGGTCGATCACCTGTGTGGAGAACGACAGGAAGTGGGTGGAGAGCGTGGGCACGCCCGCAAGGACCGCGGCGGTCAGCGCCGACCAGACCACCGACGCCTCCATCGAGCCGGACACGTCGACCACCAGGATCAGCCGCCAGTCGGCCTCCTGGCGGGCTCTGGTGCTGAACACCGGCCGTTCGGGGACCACCACCAGCCTGCCGTCGTCCATGCGGCGCGTGTGCGACAGGTTGGCCCGCAGGGTGCGCGGCAGGTCGAGCCGTCCGCCTGGACGGCGGGTCGGGCGCGGCGTCGCCACCCCTGTCAGGGCGGGCCGCAGCCGGGTGGCGAGCTCGCGGGTGAGCTCCGCGACCAGGTGGCGGACGAGTGGCCTGAGCTTGGCGAGCCGTTGCTCGGGCAGGCCGCCTGCCAGGGTCAGCACGGAGGTCAGCAGCTCGACGGACGGCCGCACCGCGGCGGGATCGAGGACGTCAAGCACGTCGGTCCGCCCGGCCTCGGCAGCCCGTGCCAGCACCTCCTCGCGGACGTCGGTCCCGAACAGGGCTTCCAGCTCTTCGGCCCACTCGCGAGCGGTGGGGAACGCGTCGCCCCTGCCGCCGGAGTCCCCTCCTTCCTCGTGGCCGGGCCCGAAGTCGTTCGCGCCCTCGCCGCGGCCGGCGCCGTACAGCTCGTCCAACGCGCGCGCGTAGGAGCGGGCGCCCGCGGGGAGCCGGTCGGACTCCCTGCCGAGCAGCAGCCGCCACCGGTCGGCCGGCGCGAACCTCCGCGAGACGGCGCCCCCCGGAGCAGACACGCCACCCGGTACGGCCAGGCGCTCCCGCACGTCGGATGACAAACCGGCCCGCTGGTTCCGCACGTCGGATGGCGCGGCGGTCGGGTGGTCTTGGGTCTGCGAGGATGCGTCCGCTTGGTCGGAGAGATGGTCGCCGAAGGGGAGCCGGAGCGCCCGCAGTGCGGTCAGTCCCGCCGAGTCGGCCGCCGCCCACACGGCGAGCAGCGCGGGCGGGGCGTCCAGCGCCACGTCGAGCCGGTCGCCGAGCCGCTCCGCCACCGCGTTCAGCAACCGGGTACGGCCGGCGGGGGCAAGGGTGTCGAACCCGCCCCGCAACGCAGGCAGCCGGTCGAGGAACTCGGCGTCGCCCAGAGCGTCCACCCGGTCCATGAGCGGGTCGAGCGCCGCGGGAGCCGACTGGAGCAGCGGCGCCGCCGCCGTGAGCACGCCGCTCAGCAGGCGGCTCAGGCGGCGACGCGCGTCGGCGTCGGTGGCCGTGTCGACCCATCCGGCGACCCTGGCTCCGAGCGTGTCGGGACCGTCCAGGTCGAGCAGGACCCGGGCGGCAAGCGCCGCCCCCTGGATGAGCGGCGAACCGGTGCGCGCGAGCGTCGCCAGTGTGTCGTCCATCCGCAGCCCGAGTCGTTCCTCACCGGCCCTGCCCGCGAGGGCGATCAGGGCGACCGCGTCCTCCGGCTGGTCGCTGCCCGCCAGGCCGGGAAGCGCGCGGACCGCGGCGTCGAGCAGAGTGCCCGACAGCTCGCCCGCCCGCTCGCGGCCCTCGGCCGTGGTGCCGGGGAGATGCTCGCGGCGCAGCGCCTCGAGCAGGTCGAGCGCCTCGAGCAACTCGGCGAGCGTCGCGCTGGCGGGCAGTGCGAAGGCGGCGTCCGCGAGGCGGTCGGCGACCAGGTCGGGCAGGTCGCAGCGGGCCGCGGCGCGCAGGCCTTCGAGGATCAGCGCGCACGTGGGCCCTGCCTCGGCGCTCTCGCGGCGGTAGTCCTCGCGCAGCGTGCCTGCGGCGGCCTGGGCGAGCGTCACCCCTCGGACGCCCGCGAGGTCGAGCAGCGCGGGGACCGCAGGGGTCCAGGCGAGGCGCCACCTGGTGGACAGGGCGGTGCCGTCGCCGGTTCCCGTCACCTTGACGGGTTCGCCGTAGCCTGCGCCGCAGACCTCCAGGCGGCGCAGCGCGACCTCCCTGCGCGCGTCCAGGTCGGAGCGGAGCGGGTCCAGCCGTACCTCCCGCCGCTCGGGGTTGTCGGGGCAGGGGAGCCGCAGCGCGGCGAGCTCGGCCTCGACGGCGGGGCCGAGCCCGGATCGGGGTGTGCCGGGAGCGGTCCTGCCGCGCTCCGCGCCGACGAGCACCTTGTCCAGGGCCTGGGCCAGCGCCCGCCCTCTGCCCAGCGGCTCGCCCTGGCCGAGCACGGTCATCACCGCCTCCAGCAGCTCGCCCCGCCCGGGGGCAGGCAGCCCGCGCAGCCGTGCCAGATCGCAGGCCAGCCGCAGGGTCTCGACGGCCTCACCCGTGCCCGCCGTGTGCCCTGCGGAGCGCAGCTCCCTGCACACGTCGGTGATCGCGCGGGCGGCGCCGTCCCTGACCAGGTCGGGGTCGCCGCCCGCCGCGAACACGGCCTGCTGCCAGCGGGGGTCGCGGATGCCCGCGGGGTAGCCGGAGCGCGAGTCGAGCAGGTCGAAGGCGTAGGGCACGAGCGAGGTGACGGGCGACGGGCCGGCGGACGCGGGCGAGTCGGCGCCCCGCGCCACCGGGGCGAGGGCCCGGTCGAGGGCCTGGCCCGGGGCCCGGTCGGCGGCAGGGTCGACGGCGGGTTCGAGGGAGGTCAACGCCGGCGCGTGGAAGGCGCCGACCACCGCCGCGACCCGGCGCCCACCGGCGGCCGCGCCCGCGAGGACGCGGCGCATGTGTGCCTCCCGCGCCAGATCCCTGGCCTGCACGCCGCCGGCCGCCTCGGCGTCGCGACGCAGCGCCCACCCGACGCCGAGCGCGGCACGGCGCACCGCTTCGGGTTCGCAGCCGGGCGCGAGGACCTCCACGGCCCTGTCCCACATGTCGTCGCCTTCTCGTCCCGTGCCCGAGGCGGCCAGCGCGCGGGCGTACGACGCGCCGATCGAGCCCTCGGAGGCCGCGTCGGGCGACTGCCAGCCGGGGTCGGCGAGCGGGAGGTCGCAGCACAGGACCTCGGCGCCGCGCTTCCACGCCCAGCGAACGGCCACCAGCTCGGGCGAGAAGTCGGCGAACGGGTAGAACCCGAGCCTGCCTTCCGCCCCTGACCCGGCGAGGGCCACCGGCGCGACGGTCGCCGGATCGGCCAGGTGCTCCAGCCACGGCTGGAAGTCCGCGGGCAGCTCGACGCAGACCGCCTCGGCGTCGGCGGCGTCGAGCAGCGCGGGCAGCGCCACTGCCAGCGCGGGACTGTGGTGGCGCACCCCCAGCAGGTACGGCAGGGCGGACGAGGCCAGCGCGGCGACCGCCTGCCGGGGCTCGGCCGCCCGAGCGTCGTCATGCAGGTCGGTCAACGGAGGTTCTCCCGCAGGTCCCAGAGCCTGCGCCACATCGCGGAGCCGTCCTCGGCCCTGCGCCGCACCGGCCCGTCCCAGTAGCCGAGCAGCCGCCCGTGGTCGGCGGGGTCGTCCTTGCGGACCACGCCGAGCAGGTGGCCGGGCACCAGGTCGAGGACGTCGCCGCTGGGCAGGTACGCCGCGGCGACGCCCAGAGAGGCGGCGACCTGCACGGCCTCGGCGGTGGACATCACCGTGCCCGGCCGTTCCACGTCCCAGCCCTCGCCCGAGCGGCCGGAACGCAGGTCGCGGAAGACCGTGACCAGCGCCTCGAGCACCGCGTCGTCCACGGCGAAGGCGGCGCCCGCCCGCCTCACGACCGCGGTGGCCTGCCTGCGCACGAGGGAGGTCTCGGCGTCGGCGTCGGCGATGGGGTCGACGGTCTCGAAGTTGAAGCGCCGCTTCAGCGCGGCCGACATCTCCGAGACGCCGCGGTCGCGCAGGTTGGCCGTGGCGATCACGGTGAACCCCGGCGCGGCCGCCACCTGCGCGTCGGCGGTGCCGGCGAGCTCGGGCACGCTGACCCGCCGGTCGGACAGGATCGACACCAGGGCGTCCTGCACCTCGGGCAGGCAGCGGGTGATCTCCTCGACCCTGGCGACGCGTCCCGCGCGCATCGCGGTGAGCACGGGGGAGTCGACCAGCGCGCTGCGGCTGGGGCCCTGAGCGAGCAGCAGCGCGTAGTTCCAGCCGTAGCGGAAGGCGTCCTCGGTCGTGCCCGCCGTGCCCTGCACGGTGAGCGCGCTGGTGCCGCACACGGCGGCGGCCAGCAGCTCCGACAGCATGGACTTGGCGGTGCCGGGCTCGCCGACCAGCAGCAGCCCGCGCTCTCCCGCGAGGGTCACCACGCACCGTTCGACCAGCGCGCGTTCGCCGACGAACTTGGCGGCGATCTTCATGCGGGCGGGCGTGCCGTCGTCGGGGCGGCGGCTCTTCGGCACTTCCAGCGCGTCGTCGCCGCTGCCGCAGATGAACGTCACCACCGCGCGTGGCGTCAGCGCCCAGCCGGGCGGGCGGGGGCCGTCGTCGTGGGCGGCGAGAAAGGAGAGCTCGGTGGCGTGCCGCTCCTCGGCGGGCAGCACCTGCCGGGGAGCGGTCGCCTGGTCTTCTGTCAGGGTCATGAAAGGGCAGTCCTCATCGTCGTGGATGTCGGGTCGGTGACCGGGCTCAGCGGCGCTTGCCGCGCCTGACCTGGAGCTCGGCGAACCGGGGAGCGTCGCCGTCCCTCACGCGCCGCCAGGCTCTGCCGTACAGGGCGGCGGCGGGCTCGGCGGGCACGAGCGGGGTGTTCTGGTCCTCGGCCAGGTCGAACAGCGGCGCCTTCCACCGCTCCAGCGGAAGGCGCGGCGATCGGAGCTCGGTCCAGCCGCCGGGCAGGAACAGCGAGCGCCCCGCCCGGTTCCTGGTGGCCTCGACGACGAGGTCCGTGGCGGCCAGTTCGGCGCGGGCCTCCCTGAGCCTGGCCGGCTTCCAGCCGGTCCATCGGGCGACGTGGCGATCGGTGGGATCGGGCATGGCCAGCAGCATCAGGTAGACGGCCGCGGCGTCCTCGCTGAGCCCGTGCTCCTTCGCCACCTCGACGACCAGGTCGGGCACCGACCGGGTCGGGTCCTGAGGCCACCACGTGCCTTCGGCGTCACGCCCTCCCGCCGCGGGGTCGCCCGGGTCGGCCAGCAGCGCCTCGAAGCGCGGGTCGCGGGCGGTGCGCAGCGCGATCTCGACGGGGAACGGCTGCTCGGAACCGAGCAGGGCACGCAGGTAGGGATCGTCACCGGCCGCGTCGAGCAGGGCGACGCGGATGCCGGGCGAGGGGCGGTCGTCGTAGGTCGGCATGATGAGCGCGCCGTACCTCTCGTAGCCCTCGCCGGCCTCGGTCGGCGCTCCCGCGGCCTTCCTGAACGCGGGCAGGTCGACGTACCGGTCGAGGTCGAGCATCAGCTCAGGGTTGGCCAGCCGCTCGCGGAGCGCGGCCAGCGCCCCTGGCAGCGCCGCGCGGAGCGGGTCTCCTGCGGGGAGCCGGTGCGCCAGCCAGCCCGCCGTGGCGACGGCCATGACGAGCACGTGCCCGGTGAACCCGGTGCCCTCCTCGTCGACGGGCCTGACACGGTCGCCGCGGACACCCCAGACGAGGTCACAGGCCAGCTCAGGTGTGGCGGCGGGATCGGCGAGCGCCCGCAGCGCCCGGCCTGCGTCCCAACCCGTCTTCAACGTGCGAGCCGCCTCGCCCGCGAGCCATTCGGGGATCGGCGCCTGCCGTCCCACCTTCTCGTTCCATACCTCGGCCGCACGGGCGACATCGGGCCCGTCCGTCCAGAGCCTGGCCGGGTCGTCGGGCAGGAGCGCCGCGACCACCGTCCTGCGGACGGTGTCGTCGACCCCGCGCAGCTCGTTCTTGGCCAGGTCGGCGTCGGCGACCTTCACCCCGAGCATGGCGCGCGTCTCCTTGGTGAGGAAGGTCCGCTCGTAGGTGTCCACGTACGGCATGCCGGACACGACCAGCCGGGCGAGCGTCAACGAGACGCCGGTCAGCCTGGCGAACTCCTCCGCCGCCTCGGGCAGCCATGGCGCGGGACCCCGCGCGTCCAGCTCGGTGAGGAACGCGTCGAGCCAGCCCGCCTGCCTGGCCGCGCCCACCGGCGACGACGACCGGACCGTGTACGGATGAGGGACGTCGAACCGGCCCGCAGGGTCGTGGTACAGCGCCGTCCACTCGCCTCCCGAATCGTCCACCGTCCAGCTCACGAAGGCGAGCAGCGCGCCGCCTGCCAGGGGCAGCAGGCCGAGCCACGTGCCGTCGCGCCGCTCTCCTTCGGGCGTGAGCACGTGGCGGTTGTCGAGGCACAGCGACATCCGGCGCCACCGGTCCTGATCGGCCGCGACGGGCAGGCCGAGGTCGTGCATCTCGCCGAGCAGGCCGCGCAGCACCGTGCGATGGTCGTCGGCGGTCGCCGCCGCCGCGGCCTTGAACGCGACCGCGGGGGCGTGGTCGAGCAGCGGATCCCAGTGCAACCCCGAGGCAGGCAGGCCGGGCAGGTCGAGGTGGGTGCGCCCCGGAGGCGAGGCGGGCGCGGCCGCGGCCACCGCCGCGCCGATCTCCCGCAGGTGCCGGTGGGCGCCGTCGGTGTCCTGCCGGTGCCAGAAGTAGGGGGCGAAGGTGCCGAGACCGTTGAGCGCCGCGTCGATCAGCCCGTCGGCAGGGCCCACGGGAGCCGTCTCCCTGTGGCCGCCGTCGAGCACCTCGGTGAGCCTGGCCTCGACGGCGCGCAGCGCGGCCCGCTGGGCGGCGGCGAAGCGCACGACCCCGGCGATGCCGGCCACCAGCGCGTCGTGGCTCACCTGCGGCACCAGCGCGCGGATGCGCGCGGGCAGGTCGTCGTCCTTCGGCTCGCCCGCTTCCAGCAGGGCCGCCGCGGTGTCCCTGCCGATACGGCGCAGGGCCGCGGAGCCGTCCAGGTCCCTCGGCCTGAGGCAGTGCCAGTAGCGCGGCGGCGGCAGGATGAGCGTGCCGGCGGCGAAGGCGCCGGGAGCGGCGTCCGTCTTGGCCGTGGCCGTGAAGACGCCCTCGGAGTCGACCAGGCTGAGCCGGTAGCTCCCCCGCACGACGGCCACCGGCCGCTCGCCGCCGGGGAACGTCAGCGCGCGGATCGGTGTCAGGGAATCGGGCGGCACGACGACGGTGCGGCCGGAGAGGTCCTCGCCGCGCGACGACCCGTCGGGCAGTCGCACGACGCGCCAGCCGTACAGGCCTTCCTCCGGGGCGCCGACGAGGGTGACCTCGGCCGAGGGCGCGGGGAGCAGCCAGCCCGCGTGGAACGTGCTGCCGGTCGGGGCGGTGCGCAGCGCGTCGGCGAGGAAGCCCGGCATGGCCTTCCTTCCGTGGCGTCCGCTGACCGGGTCGAACTCGTGCCATCCGACGGTCTCGTGGTCGGAGCCGTCCCATGTCCACACCCAGAACGACGTGCCGTCGGTGATCACCGACTGCTCGTCGGGCACGGCCGTGTCGCCCCTGTGCAGCGGCCCGTAGCCGGTGGTCCTGCCGCCGCCGGGCAGCGGCAGGGTGACGCTGTCGTCGCCGCGATACCAGTCCAGCTTGGTGCCTCGGGGATTGTGATCGCCCTCCAGCGGGCGCGGCCGGTCGGGGGAGGTGTGCCAGTATCCGCGCAGCCCGCCGTCCAGGTCGCGGGAGGACCAGTAGACGAGCAGCTCGCCGTCCACGAAGTGGAAGCCGGGCTGGCCCCAGTCGTCGCGGGCCGGGATGCGCAGGTCATGGGTGAGCGCGGTGCCTTCGGCGCCGAGCACGCGCGCCTGCGCGGGACCGGAGACGATCAGATGCGGCCATGCGTCGGCGACGACCAGCTCGTGGACGTCCTTCTTCGGCACGAGAGCCGCCGCCGCCTCGTCCCACGCCGGCCAGCCGAGCTCGTCGAAGAGCCCCGCGCGGAGGGTGCGGGCGAGCACCTCGGCCACATCCGCGCTCGCGGCCTCGCGCACTTCCGCCTCGGCCAGGGCCAGCGCCTCGCCGGGCAGCCACGACAGCTGCCGCATGGCGGCGGGCAGGTCCGGCAGCCCGGCCGCCGACGACCGGGCGGCCACCTTCCGCATCCACTCCGCCAGCATGGGCCGCCCGCCGGGGGACCCGGCCAGGAGGAGGACGGCCCGCCTGCCGTCGTCGTTGTCTCTGAACCTGTCGGCCGCGTCCTGGAAGGCCTGGTGGTAGCGAGCGTCGGCGGCGATGGCGAGCAGGTCGCGCTGGCCTTCGCCGCGCGCCCACTGCTCCAGTCGCAGCGAGCCCGTCATCGCCGAGTCGGCCACGGGGATGCCGAGCGCGAGGAACACGTCCAGCAGGTCGACGTCGTACTCGACGGTCAGCGCCCCGCCGGAGGCGGCGAGCTCGGCCCTCGCGACGTCGGCCACCCGCTCCACCAGCGCGTACAGGGCCGGCAGGCGGGGCGGGACACCCCAGGCCTGGTCGCGCGCCTTCAGGAAGCGCTCGAGCCAGCCCGCGGTGCCGTCGCCGGGCCGTTCCTCCTCCGGCACCTCGCCACCGGCCAGTCCCGCGGTGGCGCCGGAGCCTTCGAGGATCTCCAGCCACACGCCGGGCAGGTCGTGGTCCCTGGCCTGCGGCATGACGTTCAGCAGCTTCCCCCGGATCTCGGGATCGCGCAGGCCCAGCGCCGTGATCGCCGAGCGGTGCGCCCTCCACCAGCCCGTCGGCGCCAGCAGGGTGGCCGACAGGCCGAGCAGCCGCGCCAGGAACGCCTGTTCCTCCGCGTCGGCGTCGGCGCCCGCGGCCTTGGCGAGCCTGCGCAGATCGGTCGCCATCTGCGTCGAAGGCGGCAGCCCTCCCGCGGTGCGCCGCACGCACAGCCGCGCGAACCTGCGCAGCGCCTCGTCGGCCGGCAACCGGCCTGCCAGCTCCCTCGCGTAACCGGAGAGCACCTTGACCGGTAGCGCACCCGCCAGCGCGAACTCGAGGAACACCGCGTCGAGCCTGTCCTCGTCCACCGCGAGCCCGTGTTGCGCCTCGGCCTTGCGCGCGTGGCCGAACATCTGCGCGGCGTAGGTGGCGTTCTCCACGTCGAGGAACACCCGGCCCGCCTGCTCGTAGAACGTGGGCAGGAAGTGCGGGACCGAGGCGGCCAGCCGCCCCGCGAGCTCCTGGTAGGCGTCCAGCGCGGCCTTGGGCTTGGACTTGGCCTGCCGTGCCGTACGCTCCAGCTCCGGCACGACTGCGAGCGCGTGGTGGCCGTCCTCGGGGTGGTGCACCAGCACCCATTCGGGGAAGCCGAGGGAGCGGCGCGAGCCGAGCCCGACGACCTCGGGCTCCCGGTCGGGCACCAGGCCGAGGAAACCGGCCGCCAGGTCCTCGGCCGCGCCGAGCTCCGCGGCGACCAGGCGGACCACCACCCGGTCGTCCAGCCCCGGATGGCGGTAGGTCCTGGCGGTCAGCGGGACCGCCCGCTCGCCCGCCCCCTCGGTGTCCTGCGGCAGCACCGCGCCCGCCCTCAGCAGCTCCTCCGCCGGCGACATCTCCATGCTCACGCGTCCTTCCCCTCGTCGACCCGCCGCCCGGCGTACAGCGCCGCCGCCATCCGCATCCCCTCCGACCAGGCCACCGGCCCCACCTCGCGCAGCGTGAGCGTCCTGCCCTCCTGGTCGTTCCAGCTGAGGCCTCCCGTCGCCACCTCGTCGTCCCAGTACGGCTCGCCGATCCACACCGCGGCCTCCACGATCCGCCCCGCGTCGCGGACCCTGCAGGTGGCGTAGCCGCCGGACACCCGGTAGCCGAGCGAGGTGGCGCGGGCGGCCAGCCCGAACCTGGAGTCGTAGGTGCCTCCCGCGAACTCCTTCAGCTCGGTCGCCTTCTCGCCGAGCTCCGCGGGCTTGCGCCAGGTGGCCCGGTGGATCTGCTCGACCTTCTGGACCACGCCCAGCTCTGCGGCGAACTCGCGCAGCTCGTCGAGGTCGGGCAGCAGCACGGGGTGGGGCAGGGTCACCGTGCGCGGCGACAGCCGTACGGTCTCGCCGTCGAGGTTGACCACCCGCAGCTCACCGGCGTCGGTGGCGTCGCGCAGGAAGCCGACCTCGTCGGGGTCGTCGCCGACCACGGCCAGGTCCCGCAGCGCCGACTGCCAGGCCTCGTCCGGCCACACACGGGCCAGCAGCCCGGTGGGGACGGGCAGGGCCGAGGCCATCCAGAGGTCCACCTGGGCCACGCACGCGGCGGCGTGCCTGTCGAGCCACTCGGTGAGGCGGCGCAGCCGGTCCACCTCGGGATGTTCTCTCAACGCCTTCGGCAGCGACTTCAGCTGCCGTCCCGCCGCCCTGCCGGAGGTGGCTCTCGCCGTCACCCGGCCCCCTATGAGGGCGACCTCGTACCCGTCGCCCGCCGCCAGCCAACCCAACGGTCTTCCCGCCTTTCGCCGTCGTCACATTCACGGGGATGTCAGCTCCCGCCGCTGTGGATGCGCGGAACGCTAGCGGCGCCAACCGACAAAAGCGCCCGAGCGTGACGCCGCGGGGGTTTGGGAGGCGGCCGAAGAGACCACGAACCGGTGTGGCTGCATACGGTCGCAGACACCGGCACAGTGGGCAATTCAGGCCGAACAGGCCCACGTGAGACGGCCGCGGTCAGGCGTTCCGGGTGACCGGCCGGTAGACGAACTCGCCGTCGCCGCCCGCGCTGGCCAGCTCGGTGATGAGGCGGTGGTCGGGCGACAGCGCGCAGGCGGGGTCGGTGCGCCCGGCGTCGCCGGTGAGCGCGGAAGCCTGGCACCGGCAGCCGCCGAAATCGAGGTCGCGCCGAGGGCAGCTCGCGCACGGCTCGGCCATCCACGCCGTCCCCCTGTAGGCGTTGAAGGCGGGCGAGTCCTTCCAGATCCACGCCAGCGCGTGGTCACGGACGTTCGGCGCCTCCAGCGGCAGGTCGTAGGCCGCCGGACAGGGCAGCACCCGTCCGTCGGGCGCGACGGTGAGCGAGATCGCCCCCCACCCGCCCATGCACGGCTTCGGCACCCCCTCGAAGTAGTCGGGCACGACCCAGATGAGTTCGAGGGAGGTCCTGGAACGCCAGGCGGCGACCTTCTCCGCCGCCGTGGCCAGCTGCTCGCGGGTGGGCAGCAGCGCCTTCCTGTTGAGCAGCCCCCAGCCGTAGAACTGGGTGTTGGCCAGCTCGATCCGCTCCACGCCCCAGGCGATGCCCAGCTCGACGATCCGGTCGATCGAGTCGAGGTTGTGCCGGTGCAGCACGACGTTGAGGCCGAGCGGGAGCTCCCTGTCGCGCACCAGCGCGGCGGCCCGTTCCTTGGCGGCGAACGAGCGACGGCCCGCGATGCGGTCGGAGGCGGCGGCCGTGGCGTCCTGCACCGACAGCTGGACGCTGCGCAGCCCCGCCGCCACCAGCTCGTCGAGCCGCTTCGCCGTCAGGCCCACACCGCTCGTCACGAGCTGGCCGTAGATGCCCTCACGCTCGGCCGCGGCGACGATACGCGGCAGGTCGCGGCGCATCAGCGGCTCGCCGCCCGACAGGTGGACGTGCACGACGCCGAGGGCGGCCGCCTCGGCCATGACGCGCTCCCACTCCTCAATGGCCAGCTCCCGCGACCTGACGACCAGCTCGGTGGGGTTCGAGCAGTACGGGCAGCGCAGCGGGCACCCGTGGGTCAGCTCGGCCAGCATGGCCCAAGGGGCGTTCACCTGATCCATCCCTCATCGCGGACGCGCTCGAGGAACTCGGTGACGTCCTCGCCCGCCCCGTCGGGGAACTCGGCGACGATCTCCTCGACGGTCCTGGCGCCGTCGCACAGCCTGACGATGGCGGCGGCCTCCTCGTTCAGCACGACGATCCGCTCGGGCACGATGAGCAGGTCGGCATGCCGTACGTCGCAGTGGCGGAGGGCGGCCGCGCGCGACAGGGCGGGCCGCCAGGTCACGAGTCACCCCTGTCGACCGCGTCGAGCAGGGACCACAGCACGTCGCACTTGTAGGAGAGCGCCGCGATCGCGCGTTCCCTGTCGGCGCGGTCACGGGCCCAGTCGAGGACCAGGGCGAGCGCCTCGCCGCTGTCCTGCCGCCCCTGATCCACCCTGATCCGGAAATATCGCAATCCGTCGGGGTCGATCCAGCGATAGTGCTTCTCGAAGGCGTCGATCCTCGTACGCATCAGGTCGGGCGCGAACAACTCGGTCAGCGACGCCGCCACGGCCTCCAGCGTGGTGCCCAGGCGGCAGAGGTTGACGTAGCCGTCGACGGCCAGCCGTACCCCCGGAAGCACGCCCTCGCCCGACATCAGCAGCTCGCGCTCCAGTCCCGCCGCCTCGCCCAGCCTGAGCCAGCGCTCGATCCCGCCCTCGCCCGCGACGGCCCCGTCGTGGTCCTGGATCCTGCGCAGCCACATCCTGCGCAGCTCCGGCGTCTCCAGCTTGGCCAGGATCAGCGCGTCCTTGACCGGGATGTGCCGCTGGTAGTGGAAGCGGTTGAGTATCCAACGCCGCAGCTCATGCCTGCTCAGCTCGCCCGCGTGCATCCGCAGGTTGAACGGGTGCAGGTGGTGGTACCGCTTCTCCGGTACGGCACGCAGCGCGGCCTCGAAGTCGCTCACAGCTCGATCACCATCCCGTCGGCGGCCACCTCGACGCCCACCTCGTCCAACACCTTGTGGTGCGGGGCGTCGGGGTCGACGAGGGGGTTGGTGTTGTTGAGGTGGGTGTACAGGGCACGCCCTGGCAGGGTGGCCAGCCGTTCCATGGTCGCCTCGATCGGGAGGTGGCCCATCTCGGTCGCGGTCCTGGCGGAGATGCCGGTGCGCAGCGGCTCCTCCTCGTCCCAGAAGGTGCCGTCGACGATGAGGCAGTCGGCGCCGTCCAGCCCGCCGGGCCAGAGCCCCATGGCAGGGGCGTAGACGCACACGCCGCCGGTCTCCCTGTCGGTCAGGCGCAGGGCCGTCACCCAGCCGTCGGCGTCCGACGGCAGGGCGGTGGCGTACCTGGGCCGCTTGCCCGACACCCGTACCGCGGCGACCTCGATCGCGCCGCCCAGGACGAGCCCGTCGCCCGGGGGCAGCTCGCGCCAGGTCAGCCGGGTGTAGGGGGCGAGGATCCGGTCGAGGCGCAGGCCCCGGGTGAGCGCCTCGCGCACCGCGGGCGTCGCGACCACCTCCAGCCCCTCGGCCTCGCGCAGGCGGGCGAGGCCGAGCGTGTGGTCGAGCTCGGCGTCGGTGAGGACCACGCCCGCGAGCGGCGTCCTGCGCGGCTCGGGGCCCGGGCGCAACGCCGCGGCCAGCTCGATCTGGTCGGCGATGTCGGGGGTGGCGTTCACGACGAAGCACCTGCCGTCGCCGACCTCGACCGCGAGGGAGGCGTGACGGCGGCGCCACCCCGGATGGACGCGTGCCCCGGAGCAGCCGGGGCACGCGCAGTTCCACTGGGGGAGGCCGCCACCGGCCGCCGTGCCCAGCACGTGCAGGCGCATCGCGGCCCTCGATCCGTTACCTGGTGGCCAGGAAGTAGGCCGACATCTCCATCGAGGCCTCGACCACCTGGTAGTCAGGCTTGTGCCAGGTGGTCTCCTCTCCTCGTGACTTCACGCGCTTGCCGTGGTTGCGGGGAGGGTGCTTTCCGTGGTCCTTGGGCTCCGGCATGGCGGGGCACCTGCCTTCCGTGTGTTGTGCGTCACACACGTTATGACTGCGTTCAGTGGATCCCGTCAAGAGTCCTGGCGAATATTGATCGGACCTATCGCCACAAAGGTGACGATGATCAATCGGAATGCGCTCATATCGCCGCAGGTCATCGGATCTATTCGTTGAGGCGAACCTACGCGGAGGGGAAACCGGCGAAGTAGCTCGCCGCCATGTCGTCGTCCCCGTGCCCCTGAGCCTCGGCCCGCCGGAACCGCTCGCCGGCGGCCTCGGTCATGTCCACCGAGACTCCCGCGCGCGTGGCGGCCTCCGCGATGAGCCTGGTGTCCTTCTCGGCGTTGCGCACGGTGAAGCTGGGCGTGTAGTCCCCGCCGACGATGGCCTTCATCTTGGCCTGCAGGTACGGATTGTCCATCGGCCCCCCGGTGATCACCTCACCGAACAGCGCGGGGTCCACCCCGAGGCCCTTGGCCAGCGCGAGCGCCTCGGCCAGCACGGAGGTCAGCGCGATCCCGAAGCCGACCGTCGTGAGCTTGAGCCGGGTGGCCGCCCCCGCCTCCCCGACCCACAGGGTCTTCGCGCCGACGGCGGAGAAGACGGGTTCGAGCCGCTCGTCGGCGGGTCCAGCCGCCAGGATGACCAGGGTCCCCGCCTCGGCGGGCTGCCGGGTGCCCTGCACGGGCGCGTCCACGAACACCAGCCCGTACGACCGGGCGAGTTCGCCGAGCCGCTCGATGGCGGTCACGCCGACCGTGCTCATCTGCGCCCACACCTGCCCGGACCGCAGCCCCGAGGCGGCGGCGGTCATGGCGTCGTGGACCGCTTCGCCGTCGTTCAGCATCGTGATCACGACGTCGGCGCCGGTCACGGCCTCGGCCGGGTCGGAGGCGACGACGGCGCCGTCGGCCTGCAACGGCAGCGCCTTCTCCTTGCTCCGGTTCCAGACCCTGACCTCGAGGCCGGCCTTCACCAGGTTGCGTGCCATGGCCGCGCCCATGATCCCCGTGCCCAGCAGCGCGACGGTGGTCATAGCGAACTCCTATCGTGAATGAACAGTACAGAAAGTGCCAAATCGACGATCGTGACCAGCCGCCGCCGGTCGGCGCCCGCCTTGCCCTGGACGCGCAGCCCCTGGATCGTGGTCACGATGAAGTCGGCCATCGCGGTCACGTCGGCGTCGGGCGGCAACTCGCCGCGCGCTCTGGCGCGGCGCAGCAGAGCGGTGAAGGCCATGGTGTTCCGGTCGAGCGCCTCGCCGACCACGCGCCCGGCGACGGGGTCGCGGGGCAGCCGCTCCGTCACCGTGTTGGTGATCAGGCAGCCACGCCGCTCAGGGTCTGTGACCGTCGCATCGACGAGGGAAACCAGCACGTCACGCAGCACCTCGTGAACGGGGGCCGCGCTCTCCAGCCGGGCGATCATGTCGGACGACGACCGCTCGGCGTAGCGGGTGAGCGCGGCCTCGTAGAGCCCTTCCTTGCTGCCGAACGCGGCGTACAGCGAGCCGCGGCCGATCCCCGTGGCCTCGACCAGATCCTGGATCGAGGTCGCGGCATAGCCCTTGCGCCAGAAGACGCCGACCGCCTCGTCGATGACCGCGTCGCTGTCGAACTCCCTCGTCCTTGCCACGTGGGCCACCCTACTCCATATCTGGAACAAACAGTCAACATTCCAGAACGGCTGACCCGCGCGGCTACCCGGCGAGGGCCCTGCGGGCGTAGGCGCGGACGTCCGCGTCAGCGTCGGTCAGCACCGATCGCAGGGCGGCGCCCACCTCGGGAGAGGCCGCCCACGGGGTGAGCGCGAGCACGACCGCCTTGCGCACGTCGAGGTTGGCATCCGACAGCGCCTCCACGAGCGGCCCCACGGCCGTCGACCGGTCCGCCGCCCCCAGGCAGCGCGCCGCGCCGACCCTGACCTGCCAGTCGCCGTCCATCAGCCCGCGTACGGCCTCCGCCTCCAGCGGCTGCCCGACGGTGCCGGACGACTCCAGCGCGGCGGCCCTCACCAGCGGGTCGCCGTCACCGGCGAGCACCGCCAGTGCGCCGGACGGTTTCCCGATGAGGCCCAGCCCCCTGGCCACCCATACCCGCACCTCCCTGGACGGGTCGCCCGCGGCGGCGGCCACCAGGTCGGACTCCTCCAGTGAGACCAGGCCGCGGATCGCCTCGATGCGCACCCGGCGGTCGGCGTCGCCCACGCCCGCCCCGAAGATGTGCCTGTCGCCGAGCCTGAGGGCACGCAACACGTCGAGCCCGGTCGCCCTGACGACGGCGTCGGCGCTGGTCAGGCGCTCGGACAGGGCGGTGCCGAATTCGGGGGTGGCGGGCAGGACCTCGACGAGCTCCTTGAGGCTGGTGGCGGCGGCCCGCCGTACCGTGCCGTGGTCGTCGGCGAGGGCGGCGACCAGCGCGGTGCCCGCCCCTTCGGGCACGGTCTCGGTGAGCGTGGCGATCGCGGCCCTGCGCACCTTGGGGTCCTCGTCGGCGAGATAGGGGGCGAGTCGGCCGACGGTGGGCTGCTCCTCGGCCAGGCGGTGCAGCTCCAGGATCCGGGGCGAGCGGCCGACGGCGGGCCGTTCGGCGCGGTCCGCGACGCTCCGCCTTACCACGGAGGAGGTCTGCGCGCCGAGCGACACGGGCTCGTGCGGGACGGGCGCGAACTCGTCGACGGGCACGATGTACGGCTCGACGGCCCGCTTGACGAACTCCATCGCGCCGTCGGAGCGCCTGCGCAGGTTCAGGTGGAACAGCCATGCGCCGTCGTCGCGCGCGGGCAGGTCGGCGCGGTCGTGGTAGAGGCCCCAGCGACTCTCGGTCCTGGTGAGGGAGGCGCGGGCGGCCATCTCCGCGCAGTCGCGGATGAAGTCGACCTCGGCGCACCGCATGAGTTCGTGGGGGGTGCGCGCGCCCATGGCGGCGATCTCGTCGCGCATGCGCTCGAAGGACTCGAGGGCGAGCTCCAGCTTCGCGCCCGTCTTGGGCGGGGCGACGTAGTCGTTGACGAAGCGGCGCAGCTTGTACTCCACCTGCTGCTGCGGCGGCCCGTCGGGGTTGCGGAGGGGCCGGTAGATCAGCTCGTGGGCGGCCGCGATCTGGTCGTCGGGCAGGAGGTCGGGACTCCGGGTGTGGGCCGCGGCGTGAGCCCCCGCCAGGTCGCCGAAGACGAACGCGCCGATCATGTAGTTGTGCGGCACGCAGGCCAGGTCGCCCGCCGCGTAGAGGCCGGGCACCGTGGTCGCGCCGTGCTCGTCCACCCACACGCCGGAGGCGGAGTGTCCTCCGCACAGGCCGATCTCTGAGATGTGCATCTCGACGTCGTGAGTGCGGTAGTCGTGACCGCGTCCGGCGTGGAAGGTGCCGCGCGTGGGGCGCTCGGTCGAGTGTAGGATGTTCTCGACCGCGGTGACGGTCTCGTCGGGCAGGTGCGTGAGCTTGAGGTAGATCGGGCCGCGCGCGGAGGCGATCTCGGCGGCCACCTCGGCCATCATCTGGCCGGACCAGTAATCGGAGTCGACGAACCGCTCGCCCCTGTTGTTGACCTGGTAGCCGCCGAACGGGTTGGCCACGTAGGCGCAGGCGGGGCCGTTGTAGTCCTTGATCAGCGGGTTGATCTGGAAGCACTCGATGCCGCTGAGCTCGGCGCCCGCGTGGTAGGCCATGGCGTAGCCGTCGCCCGCGTTGGTCGGGTTCTCGTAGGTGCCGTAGAGGTAACCGCTGGCGGGCAGCCCGAGCCGGCCGCAGGCGCCGGTCGCCAGGATCACCGCGCCCGCCCTCACCGTGACGAAATGGCCCGATCGGGTGTCGAACCCGGCGACGCCGACCGCGCGGCCGTCCGCGGTGAGCACTCTGACCGGCATGACCCGGTTCTCGATGCGCACCCTCTCCCTGATGTCGCGGCGGCGCAGCACCCGGTAGAGGACCTTCTTGACGTCCTTGCCCTCCGGCATCGGCAGCACGTAGCTGCCCGAGCGGTGCACCCTGCGCACCGCGTACTCGCCGTACTCGTCCTTCTCGAACTTCACGCCGTAGCGCTCCAGGCGGCGGACCATGTCGTGGCCCCTGGTGGCGGTCTGGTAGATCGTCTTCTGGTTGACGATGCCGTCGTTGGCCCTGGTGATCTCGGCGACGTAGTCCTCGGGCGTGGCCTTGCCGGGGATGACGGCGTTGTTGACGCCGTCCATGCCCATGGCCAGCGCGCCGCTGTGCCGTACGTGCGCCTTCTCCAGCAGCAGGACCCGGGCGCCGCGCTCGGCGGCGGTGATCGCGGCCATCGTGCCGGCGGTGCCGCCGCCGACGACGAGCACCTCGCACTCCAGCTCCAGGCGGTCCTCGATCGAGGGGATCTCCATCTACAACTCCTCCAGGATCCTGGCGCGCAGCTCGTCTCTCGCCGCGCCGGGCTCGCGCGGCACGGGCACGTCGATCACCGAGCGGACGCCGCCGTTCCCGAGGACCACCACCCTGTCGCCGAGCAGCAGCGCCTCGTCCACGTCGTGGGTCACGAAGATCACCGTGGCGCGAGTGTCGCGCAGCACGCCGAGCAGCAGCCGCTGCATCTCGGCGCGGGTCTGGGCGTCGAGCGCGCCGAAAGGCTCGTCCATCAGTACGGCACGCGGCGCCCCGACCAGAGAGCGGGCCAGCTGGACGCGCTGCCGCATTCCGCCGGACAGCTCGCGGGGCAGCCGGCGCTCGGATCCGGCCAGGCCCACCCGCGCGATCCACGTGTCCGCCGTCGTCCGGCGCTCGCCGCGAGGCACCTTGCGGATCTCCAGAGGCAGCTCCACGTTGCGCCTGATCGTCCGCCACGGCAGCAGGCCGTCGTCCTGGAAGATCATCGCGCGATCCCGCGAGGTGTCCGCCACCTCGACGCCGTCGGCGAGGATCCGCCCGGTGTACGGCGGGAGCAGCCCGGCCAGCGCCCGCAGCAGCGTGGACTTGCCCGACCCCGACGAGCCGACGACGACCAGCACCTCGCCCGGGATGACCTCCAGGTCCACTTCGCGCAGCACGGGGCCGCCGCCGTAGCCGAGGGACAGGCCGTCGAGGGTGAATCCGAGGCCCGCCTGCGCCGTGAGCGTCGTCATGCCAGGTTCCCTTCGGCGCGCGGCAGCCAGCGCGTGGCCCGCCGCCCGACCAGCTCGATGGCGGCCGAGGTGAGCCAGCCGAGCGCGCCGATGGTGACCATCCCGACGATCACCGCGGGGTAGTCGACCAGCGTGTAGGAGCTCCACGTCCGGTATCCGACCCCGAACTCGCCGGAGATCATCTCCGCCGCGATGACACAGATCCACGCCACGCCCATGCCGACCGAAAGCCCGCCGAACACGCCTGGCAGGGTGCCCGGCAACACGACGTGCCAGAGCACGTGACGGCGACCGCCGCCGAGCGTCCTGACCGCGTCCTCCCACAGGGTCGGCAGCGCCCGTACGGCATGCCGCGTGCTCACCACGATCGGGAAGAACGCGGCCGCGAAGGTGATGAACGCGATGCCCTGCTCGTCGGAGGGGAAGAGCAGGATCGCGATCGGCACCAGCGCGATCGCCGGGATCGGCCGGACCGCTTCGAGCAGCGGCAGCAGCACGTCGCCTGTCCTGCGCGACCTCGCGACGAGCACCCCCACGGTGACGCCCACGACCGCGGCGAGGCCGAATCCCGTGACGATCCTGATGAGGCTCTGCAGCAGGTCCAGGTAGTAGGTGGAGGTGCCCAGCTGGCGGGCGAACTCCCCGCCGATCTCGTCGAGCGTCGGCAGCCGGTCGAACCTCAGCCAGAGCCGCGTGTCGGTGGCCGTGAGGAGCTGCCACAGTCCCGCGGCGGCGAGCAGGGACCCGAGCTTGATCGCCCAGCTCCCCTTCGCCTTCCTGCCGTTCGCCGAGGGCCTCGGCGCGGACGGCGGGCGTGGCGCGGCGTCGAGGCGGGGATGCCGCCGCGCCTCGGTCGGCGCCGTGTCCGTGCTCATCAGGCGTCACCTCCGGTCTTCGCCGCCTGGAGCGCCGCCTCGTAGGAGACGGGCTCGGCCTCTGGATGGTCCCTGCGGTAGGCTCCGGCGCCGTCCTCGGTGGTGAACGGCAGGAAGCGGGCGTTCTTGGCGGCCTTGGGCACCTGGAGCCAGACGGACTTGTCGGCGAACCATCGCGTGCCCGTCACCGTGTCGGGGACGTAGGCGGCGCGCACGCCGCCCGCGGCCGTGGCGATCTGCCGCAGGAGGCAGGTCGGGGTCGCGGCGGGCCGCGTCGCCGACGCGCCGGCGAGCCACAGCTCCGAGGCCGTCTTCGGATCGGAGACCGGCACCCCGCAGACCGGATCGGTGCCGGTGATCCTGGCCTGGTTGACCGTGGAGGCGGTGTCGGCGTCGTAGGCCGAGCCGTACGCCTTGCGCAGGTAGGCGTCGACGACGAACGCGTCGACGTCCACGCCGTCGAAGTCGGTGCCGATGCGCTTGAGGTACGGCACGTCGTGCTCGTGCGCCGCCTTGAGCTGCGGTTTGAGAGTGAGGTCGAAGGTGGAGATGCCGCCGGGCCCGTTGTAGAGGTAGACGACCTCGGCGGGCAGCCCCGTCGCCTTCGCCACCGACCCGGCGGCTTCCAGGGGATGCTCGTGCAGGTAGTGGGTGGCGTCGAGCTGCGCCTTGAGGAACGCGTCGACGACCTCCGGATGCTCCTTGGCGTACGCCTGGCGGAGCACCACCCCGTGGAAGGTCGGCACGTCCAGCGCGGAGCCGTCGTAGAGCAGGCGGGCCTTGTCCTGGAAGACCAGCAGGCCGGGCCAGGCGACGAACTGCGCGTACCCCTGGACGCCGCCGGCTTCGAGCTGCGAGGCGCCGACGGCGGGCTGGTGGTTGACGGTCTCGACGTCCTTGGCCGGATCGAGCCCCGCCTTCTCCAACGCCTGAACGAGCGTGCCGTGACCGGCCGAGCCGACGCTCGCGGAGATCTTGGCGCCCTTCAGGTCGGCGAGCGTCTTCGCCTTCGACGAGGGCGGGACGACGACCATGTTGAGCCCGCCCCGCAGGTTGTAGCCGGTGATGGAGACCAGCTCGGTGCGGGCCGAGGCGATCCCCTGAGTGCGGGAGGCGTTGATCAGCAGCGGGTAGTCGCCCATCGAGCCGATGTCGATCTTCCCGGCGACCATCTTGGCGGTGATGGGCGCGCCGGTGTCGTAGTCCTGCCACTCGACCGCGTACCTGTCGCCGAGCCGCTTCTCCAGGTAGCCGAGCGAGCGCAGCAGCGTTCCCGCGGTCACCGTGTTGATGGTCTTGGACTGGTAGCCGATGACGAGCTTCGTCTTCCCTTCGCCGCCCGCCGTACTCGAGACCGAGCACCCGGCGACGGCCAGCAGGAGGGTGGCGGCGAGAGCCTTGCGCATCGCGGACTCCTTCATCGCAGCAGGTAGGGGATGTTGATGGTGACCGCGTCGACGGGGCACCGGGCGGCGCAGGGGCCGCAGTACCAGCACTCGTCCACGTGCATGTACGCCTTGCCCGTCTCGTCGCTGATGGCGAGCGAGTCGAGCGGGCAGGCCTCGACGCAGAGCGTGCAGCCATCGATGCAGAGCGCCTCGTCGACGGTCACGGGGACCTCGACCCGCTGGGTGATCAGAGCCATGCCTACTCCTCGCTGTGGTCGCGGCGCAGGTGGCCGCGCATGGTCAGCCGGTCGCCCCTGAAGCGGATGAACTCCAGGTCGACGGGGCGGCCGTCGGACAGATGAGTGAGCCGCTCGACCATGAGCAGCGCGGCGCCGCGAGGCGCGTCCAGCGCGGCGGCGGTGTGCGGGTCGGCGCTCACGGCCTCCAAGGTGAGCTCGGCCATGCCGAGCGGCTGTCCCGCGAGCCGTTCGAGCAGCACGAAGATGTCGTTGTGCTCGAGGTCGGCGTCGAACAGCGGCTCGCCGACGTCGCGGACGAGGTAGGTGAGGTCCAGCGAGAGCGGCGAGCCGTTGAGCCTGCGCAGCCGTTCGAGGTAGACGACCTGTTCGCCGGGCGCGAGACCGAGCCGGTGGCTGACGGCGGCGGGCGGGTCCATCAGGGCCATCGTGCGGACCTGGTTGGTCACCTCTCCGTGCTCGTGCAGCGTCTCGGCCAGGCCGAGCAGGCGGTGCAGGCCGTGCGGGTACTTCTCGGCCGCGACCGTGGTGCCCACTCCTGGGCAGCGCTCGACCAGGCCCTCGTCGCGCAGCAGGTCGAGGGCCTCGCGGACGGTGTTCCTCGAGACGCCGAACTCGCGGGCCAGCGCCGCCTCCAGCGGCAGCTGGCCGTGCGTCACCTGCCCGTGGACGATCTGCCTCCGCAGCAGATCGGCCACCTGCCTCGCCCGATCCGCTCGGCGTCGTCGCACGTCCGGCGCGCCCGCGATCCGTTCCATACCCGCCTCCCCGCTCGCCCTCCCGTATCAACCTAGCAATCAGGTAGGAAAATAGGGATAACGGTCGGATTGCGCCACCGGCCGGACTGAATGCATGGCGCCGACCTGCTGTTCCGGCTGGACAGCGGCAAGATCTGCCACTTCCGGAGGTGGCGGGAATGGTTGCACAGCGTAGCGAAAGGATACGTAGAGCCATACAGGACGTGGCGCCGCCGGAAGGAGGACCGCATGCGGGGCAGTGCCGAGCCGCCGGCGAAAAGGTTGCGGACGCCACGCGCCGCGGGCGCCGCCGGGATCCTGTCGGCCCTGCTGCTGGGCGGCGCCATGGTCATGGTGCGCCTGGCGATACCCGTCCATGAGCTCGACGCGGCCGAGTATCTCGCCGACACCTCCGGCCATCGCGCTCTGCGGGTGGCGCTGGTGCTGCTGCCGTACGGAGGGATCTTCTTCCTGTGGTTCATGGGCGCCCTGCGGGACTACGTCGGCGCACGTGAGGACAGGTTCTTCGCGACGGTGTTCTTCGGCTCCGGCCTGCTGTACGTCGCGACGCTCCTCATCTTCGGCGCCACGTCGGGCGCCTATATGGACACGCTCTCCGCGATGAAGGACACCACTCAGCCGGTCGACCTCCACCATTACGGGCGCTATCTCACGATCGCGCTGCTCGCCGAGTACGCACCCCGCATGGCGGGCGTCTTCACGATGACGACCACGACCATCGCCTCGCGCCTCGGCCTCTTTCCCCGCTGGCTGACCGTGCTCGGCTACCTCGTCGGGCTGGTGCTCCTGCTGGTGGTCAGAACCGTCGCCTGGACGGAGATGCTCTTCCCCGTCTGGGTCCTGATCGTGGGATGCTTCCTGATCGTCTTCCACAGCCGGCGGCGGATGATGGCCGCCTGACCCCGAAAATACTCAATCCATGACTTTTCCTCGCTTATCGCCGAGAGAGAGCCGGGTAAGGGGGTGTCAGATCGGCCTGGCGGCGTCCCGGCCCAGATCGACGGGGGAGTGGCTGTGAGAGTTGTCGTTGATCTCACGCGGTGTCAGGGCTACGGGCAGTGCGCTTTCCTGGCGCCGGACGTGTTCACGATGCACGGCCAGGAAGCGCTCATGTATGACACCGATCCTGGCGACGACCAGCGCGAGCGGGTGCTGCAGGCGGCCGCGGCCTGTCCGGTACAGGCCCTCCATGTCGACAGGATGGCCACCCAGCACCGGACGGTGGACCCCGAGCTGTGCCACCCCACCAGCGACGCCGACGGGGAGTTCAAACGCAACGGGCACATCGTCATCGTCGGCGCCTCCCTCGCAGGAGGCCGGGCCGCGGGCGTCCTGCGCAGGGACGGATTCAAGGGCACGGTGACCATGATCGGCGACGAGCCGTACCCGCCGTACGACCGGCCGCCGCTGTCCAAGCAGGTGCTGACCGGCAAGGTCGAGGCCGAGCACACCATGCTTCCCCACCTGCGCGAGATCGACGTCGAATGGCTGGCAGGGACCCCGGCGACGGGGCTGGACATCGCCGCCAAACAGGTGCGCCTCGCCGACGGCAGGCAGATCGACTTCGACAAGGTGCTGATCGCGACCGGCGCGCGCGCCAGGCCGTGGCCGAAGAAGGAGGAGGCGGCGCTCGACGGCGTGTACGTGCTGCGCACGCTGGACGAGGCCGACCGGATGCGCCAGCGGCTTGCCGCCGGTGTCAGGCGGGTGCTGATCATCGGGGCCGGGTTTACCGGCTCCGAGGTGGCCTCGGTCTGCCGCGGCCTCGGGCTGGAGGTGACCGTCGTCGAAGCCGGTCCCGCCCCGCTGGTCGGCGCGCTGGGCAAGGTGATCGGCGGCATCGCCGCGGACATGCAGCGCGAGGCCGGAGTGGACCTGCGCTGCGAGGTCACGGTCACGGCGCTGGAAGGAGACGCGCAAGGGCGGCTGGCCGGCGCGCGGCTGTCCGACGGCAGCACGGTCGAGGCCGACATGGCGGTGGTCGCGCTCGGCGCGATCCGCAACGTCGAATGGCTGGAAGGCTCAGGGCTCGCCGCAGGGCCCTGGGGGGTGGCCACCGACGCGGGCTGCCGCGCCGTCGACATCAACGGCCTGGTCACCGATGACATCTTCGTCGCCGGTGACGTGGCACGCTTCCCGCACCCGGTCTACCACTACCAGTTCATGTCGCTGGAGCACTGGGGCAACGCCGTCGCCCAGGCGGAGATCGCCGCCCACAACATGCTCAGCGACCAGGCCCATCGCTGGCCGCACCTGTCGCTGCCGGTCTTCTGGTCCAACCAGTTCGGCACCAACATCAAGTCGGTCGGCGTGACGAGCATCGCCGACGAGGTCGTGATCGCGCAGGGCTCGGTGGAAGCGCGCCGGTTCGTCGCCGTGTACGGCTACCAGGGCAGGATCACCGCCGCGGTCACCTTCGACCAGGCGATGTGGCTGGACTTCTACCGGGACCTCATCGAGCGGGCCACGCCGTTCCCGCCCGACTACCACATGGTCGGCAGGCCCGACGAGATGCGGCCCGTCCCCGCCGAGGTGCCGCAGCGGATGGCGCCCGCGGCGGGCGCGACCGTGGTGGTGACCGGTCACGACCCGGCCGAACGTCGCGTCTCTCTCGTACGGCACCAGCCGTAGCGCCCGCGAACCACCAGACAGGGGAGGCACCTCCGTGGAGCCGGCACGCATCTACGAGCAGATCCACCAGTTCGCCAACCGGGCGGACCCGTACCCGCTGTACGCCGAGCTCCGCAAGACTCCGGTTCTGAAGCTGGAGGACGGCAGCTACGTCGTCAGCACCTACAACGAGATCGTCTCGCTGCTGCACGACCCGCGCATCAGCTCGGACAAGCGCAAGGCGGACAACCCGCCGCCCAAGGAACCGCTGCCGCCCGCCTTCATCGGCACCGACCCGCCCGAGCACGACCGGCTCAGGGCCCTGGCGATGCGCCACTTCGGGCCGCCCCACGCCCCGCGCACGGTGGAGAACATGCGCGGAGAGCTGCACGAGATCGTCAAGGAGCTGATCGACGGCATCGCGGACAGGACGCAGGCCGACATCGTTGACGACGTCGCCTATCCGTTCCCCGTCACCGTCATCTGCCACCTGCTCGGCGTGCCGCGTGAGGACGAGCCCAAGTTCCACAAATGGGCGGAGGAGATCGTGGAGACCCTCGGTGTCGGCGAGGGCGACGTGGAGGAGCGGGCCAAGCGCCGCCACGAGGCCATACTCGCGCTGGCGACGTACCTGGGCGAACTCGCCCAGACCCACCGCCAGAACCCGGGCAACGACGTGCTGTCGGGACTGGTCACCTACGAGGGCCCCGACGGCGCGCTCTCGGACGTCGAGGTGATCACCACCGCCACCTTGCTGCTGATCGCGGGGCACGAGACCACGGTCAACCTGATCACCAATGGGATGCTGACCCTCCTTCGCAATCCTGAGCTGATCGAACGGCTCCGCAACGAGCCCGACTTGGTGATCCACACCGTCGAGGAACTCCTGCGCTTCGAGCCGCCGGTGCAGTTCCTGCCGCAGCGCGTCGCCCTCGACGACATCACGATCGCGGGTGTCACCATTCCCAAGGGCTCGTCCATCGCCCTGGCGCTCGCCTCGGGCAGTCGCGACCCCGCGCACGTGCACGATCCCGACCGGTTCGATCCCGACCGTCCCTACATCCAGCACCTCGGGTTCGGCGGGGGAATCCACCACTGCTTCGGCGCCCCGCTGGCCCGCCTGGAGGCCCAGGTCGCGCTCCGCGAGCTCGCGAAGCGGCTGGTGAACCCGCGGCTCGTCGCCGACCCGCCGCCCTACCGCCCGAGCTCGACGCTACGCGGCCCGCGCCACCTCGCCATTGAGTACGACCGGGTCCTCCCGTACCAGCCTTGACCCGCCGCGCGGCACGGCACGCCCCGGATCGAGCGGTCTTCGGACGGCACGCCCCGGATCGAGCGGTCTTCGGACGGCACGCCCCGGATCGAGCGGTCTTCGGACGGGACGCCCCGGATCGAGCGGTCTTCGGGCGGCATCCCTAGTTCGAGCCGCCTTCGGACGGCACGCCCCGGGTTCCGGCGGCCTGTCCTGTCACGGGCTGACGACTCGGCGGGGAAGCGGGGCGCGGACCAGGAGCCACGCCGCCGCGCCCAGCAGAAGGGCGAAGCACGCCGGGCCGACGGTCTGGGCGAGCTCGTGCCGCGTGGCGCCGATCACGGTGTCGATCAGCTGGACCCCGGCGTTCAGCACGAGCGCCAGCGCCAGCGGACGCCAGGCCCGCAGCGTCGCGAACAGGGCCAGGCCGCCGAGCAGCACGATGCTCCGCGCGGCCATGTAGGCGGCGAACACGCGCGGCGCCGACGCGTCCCCACCGGGGACGAGGATCCCCGGCGCAGGCCTGAGACGGTGAAGTACCCCGACGAGACCACGGTCACGACGGCCACCACCGTGGCGAACACGCGAGAGATCGGCCGGGTGCCAAATCATTCGGTAACCTAATCATATGGGCAAGCTAGCATTGAGATCATGACGTCGCAAGTGACCGACAGTCTGGCCTTCCTGCTCAGCAAGCTGGGGCAGGTGGCCGCCGAGAGCTTCGCCGACCGGCTCGCGCCTCTGGGCCTGCGGCCCCGGCACTGCGCCGTGCTGCAACTGCTGGACGGCGCGCCGCTCGGCCAGCTCGCGCTGGCCAAGACCATCGGCGTCACCCCCAGCGTGGTCGTCGACATGCTGGACGAGCTCGAGAACGTAGGCGCGGTACGGCGGGTGCGCGACACGGTCGACCGACGGCGGCAGGTCGTCGAGATCACCGACGAGGGACGCGAGCTCAGCAGGTCAGCCGCCGAGGCGGCCGCGCAGGTGGACGCCGAGCTGCTCGGCATGCTCACGCCGGGCCAGGGCAGCGCGCTGCGCAAGGCTCTGACCACGGTCGCCGCCGCGCACCACCTGCTGCCCCCCGGCTGAGCGTGGGGGTCATCGCGGGAGCCGGCGCAGGCCGTCCAGGTACTCCTGGATCAGGTCCGCGATCATCGTCGCGCCGCGGGTGTTCTGGTGGATCATGTCCGTGGTCAGCCGCAGCCCACGGCGGCGGGAGATGCTGTCGAACGACCGGCCAAGCACGAAGTGCTGCGTCGCGGCACGGGCGGACAGGGCCCTGCCGTCCCTGAAGGCGATGGCCGGCGTGTGCCCGCACTCGCGCAGGTAGGCCGTCTGCCGCTCGTTGAGCGGGAGGTAGGTGAGGCCATGAGCGCCGGCGACCTGCTCGACCACGGCGCTGTACTCGACGGAGCGGAGGACTGGCTCCGAGTCCGGCTCCTCCCCGAGTGCCGGTAGGGAGAGCAGGGCCACGCGGGCGGCGGTCTCCTTGGTGAGCCGCTCCACGATCGCGGTGAGGTTCCGCCGGTAGCCGTCGATCGTGGGCCGTTCCGTGAGCTTCTTCATCCGCGTCATCATGCGGAGGTTCTTCTCCGTCAGGCTCGCGTTCGCGTCATTGGTGCCGAGCAGTACGGTCACCACGTCGGGCCGCGGCTCGACCACGGAGTCGAGCCGCTGGAGCGCGTTGACGGCGAGGTCGCCGTTGTACCACGGCCGTGACCTGGTGTCCCGCCTCCAGCGCCTGCCGGAGCAGCTGCCGGCCGACGCCCCCGGTGGCTCCGAATAAAGTGATCTTCATATTCGCCTCGGTTGGTGAGCGTTTACTAACCGATAGAGTGGGTGAGCGCTCGCTAACCTGTCAACCCGGAGGGTCCCCTTGAGTACTCGAGACCGCATCCTCGACGCCGCCGCGCACGTCATGCGCGTACACGGTCTCGCCAGGGCCACCACCCGCGAGATAGCCAAGGCCGCGGGCTTCTCCGAGGCCGCGCTGTACAAGCACTTCCACGACAAGACCGACCTGTTCCTGGCCGTCCTCGCCGAGCGCACGCCCGCCAACCTCGGCCCCCTCCTCGCCGCGCTCCCCGCCCGCGCCGGGCAGGGAACCGTCAGGGACACGCTGGCGGAGGTCGCCCGAGCCGCCATCGACTTCTACGGCCAGACCTTCCCGATGGCGGCCTCACTGTTCGCCGAGCCCCTGCTGCTCGCCGCCCATCGCGATGCCGTACGGCAACGCGGCGCCGGACCCCACCACGTCAGCCAGGCCCTTGCCGCCTACCTGGCGGCTGAGCGGGAGTTGGGCCGCATCCGGCCCGACTGCGATCCGGAAGCCGCGGCGGCGCTCCTGCTCGGCGCATGCCTGCAGCACGCCTTCCTGACCAGCTTCGGCGGAGAGACTCCCGATCGGGAATTGGTGGAACGGCATGCGGCGGCCCTCGCCGAGACCATCGTCCTCGGTCTCGTCACACACGATGCTCCTGGCTCGGCGAGGTAGCCGCCCACGCCCGCATGGAAGAGCGCGTGGGCGGCTCCGGCGGGGAGCCGTGCGGACGGCCTCCCTATCCCTCGTGTTCGACAGGGTGCGTCATCGGTCCGGCGCCTCGTCCATGAGGATCACCGCCTTGCCGCAGGGCGCCGGGAAGCCGTCCTCGGCCGTGGCCGGGCGGCTGGCCTCCCACATGCGGTCGAACTCGCCGCTGAAGTGCCGGAACCACCGCGGGTCGCGCTGTGCTGTGAGCGTGAAAACGGGGTCGGGCCTGGCCGAGCTGTGCGTGCCCAGTTCGACGTGGAGCACCCCACCGGCGGTGTCCGGGTCGATCAGCACGACACCGAAGGCGGGGACGAACCGCATCAGGCGCACCTCCAGCGAGCCGGTGGCATTGGGCAGGGTCGCGAGGTGGCGCAGCATGTCCATGGTCGCGCGGACGCGGTGGCCGAACACCTCTGGGTGGTCGGGGATCGTGCTGCGCCTGGCTGCCTGGTCGAGGACGTTCGGCTCGGAGTCGATGAGGAGAATCTTTACGGACGCGCCCTGGAGCAGCCGGTCCTCCAGTTCGCCCACGAGGTTGCGGATCGTGCGGCTCAAGGTCACCCCGGATAGGCGGATGTCGTGCGCGTGGGTGATCTGCTCCTCCAGACCGGCCCGGGTGGTGGCCAGGAAGGCGTCGGCCGCGACGGTTCCGGCGATCTTCTCTTGGACCAGCCGGCTGAGCTGGCCAACCTGCTCTTTGAGCTCGTCGGCCTGCTGGCGCGGACCGAGCGCGGTGACGGCCAGCAGCGCTAGGGTGGCCAGGGTCGCGGCGCTGACGACACGGATGTCGACGGCGTCGACGACGCCGAGGATGCCCACGCCCAGGGCGATCAACGCGGTCACGTAGATCTCGAGGTTGCGTCCGGCTGCGAGGTCCGCGCGTAAGCGATCAAAGGGTTTCACCTCCTCATCATGGGTCACGGGGTGTTCTCCCGCGCCTGACCCCAGACATCCGAGCATGTTGTGGTGTCAAGCGACGGCTGCTAGATGAGGTGGAAAGGCGAGCAGGGAGTTCACCGAAGCGGCTATGCGGCTCGGCGGTACTCGTTGATCAGGCCGCCAAGCACCTTCCGACGTTCGATCCGGCCTTCCAGTGGCACGCGGTCGCGGATACGGAACGAACCAACCCGCTCACCCAGATCCATGAGCAGGTCGCGGGCCTGCTGAGCCGTCCAGCTACCGGCAGGGTTCGCGGTCACTGGAAGGGGCCGAAGGTGGCGAACCCGGCATTGTTGATCACGCTGGTGACGTGCAGCCCGAGCCTCTCCATCTGCTCGGCCAGCGCCTGTCCCGGGCTCTCGGCGGCCAGATCCATGGTCGACGCGTGCACCTGAACCCCGTACCGCCCACGTAGTTCCTCTGCCAGCGCCTCCGGACGCTCCTTGCGGCGAGCGTCGATGACCCTCTGGCCCGCGTCGCCTCATGTGATCGCTCCGGGCTGTGTGATCTACAGCGCGGAGAGCACTCGTTCCAGGCCCCAGCGGAACTGTTCGGTGGAGACGTAGGCGGCGATGGCGTCGGCCGCCGCGTGCGTGCGCGGGAAGGTTTCCGGATCCACGGCGAAGGCGGCCCGGCGAGCTGCGATCCGCTCGGCTTCCGGCGCGACCGGGCTGTCCGTCTCGGCCGCCTCCAGCGCGATCGCACCCAGGACGTAGACCATGACGGTGTAGGCGGCGCGCGGGTCGGGCAATGCGCCCAGCAGGCTCTCGCCGACGCGCAGCGCGACCGGCCCGTTGAACGCCGCGCCCAGAATCGCGGGCACCGCCGCCGGGTGGCGCATCAGCACCTCGCGCAGGTTCAGCGCGAACGCGACGATGCGCTCGGCGGGGCTGCCCGCGCCGTGTTCCAGCAGGTCGAGGTCGGCCTGGGCGAGCAGCCGGTCAGCCAGCGCGGTCACGATCGCTGCCCGGTCGGGGAAGTAGGTGTAGAGCGCCCCGGGAGTCAAGCCCAGCCGTGCGGCCAGCGCCCGCATGGTGAGCCCGCCCGCGTCGAGGAGTTCCAGGGCGGCGTCCAGCACGGTCTCGGGGTCCACCGAGCGCTGAGGTCCTCTCTTCACAAGAAAACTCTATGCGGTGTTTAATGTTAAACGTCGTTCAGAGTTAGGAGCCCCCATGAGATGGACCCTGATCGCCGGCGTGCTCGCCGCCAACCTCGCCTTCATCGGGCTGGGCGCGGTCTTTGGCTACCCCGGCGTGCTCGCCGAGCCGCCCGCCCGGATCCTGGCCGCCTTCGCCGCCGATCAGGCGGCGATCAGCGCCTGGTTCCTGCTGCTCACCCTGGGCGCGTCGGCACTCGTCCCGGCCGCAGTCCTGCTCGGCCGCCGCCTCCCTCCCGGCCCTGCCGCCACCTTGTCGGTGCACGCGGGCGTGCTGGCCGGCCTCGTGCAGGCGCTGGGGCTGTTGCGCTGGCCGTTCGCCGTGCCCGCACTGGCCCACGCGGCCGACCAGGGCAGCGCGGAGACCGTCTTCGCGGCACTCCACGGCTACCTGGGCACCGGGATCGGCGAGACCCTGGGCTACCTGCTCACCGCGGCCTGGACGCTCCTGGTCCTCGCCGCCCTCCCTCGGCCGCCGCGCTGGTTCACCGTGTTGGGCGCCGCCTCGGCACTGGCCGTCGCGGCCGGCGTGCTGGTCCCGCTCGGGCTGCGCGGCGCCGACCTGGCCAATTTCGCCGGCTACCTCGCCTGGAGCGCCTGGGCGATCTGCCTCGCCATCCGGTACGGCCGGAGGGTCCCCACACCCGCGTGACAGGTCAAGCGGTGAGCCGGCGGTTCGACAGCGCCATCGCCTCGTGCAGCGGCGTGGAGCCGTTGGCGACAGCCGCGGCGAGCAGCCGGCTCACCAACAACTTCAACGAGCCGGGCGGGTCTTCACCGTCCACACGATCTCCGCCGACTGGTCGGAAGGGAGCGTGACCGCGAACAACCGGCCCGCGCGCGGCGGCGAGCTGGACCGTTCGAAGTGGACACCCTCGAACCTGACGTTCGGGTTCACCGTGGGCGGGCCGTTGAAGGGCGTGTACGTCTCGAGATCGGCGCGGTGGACCGCTGGGTGGGCTTGATCCGGTTCGACGAACACCTGAGATCAGGGGTTCATCTCCGGAAGGGTGTCCATTAGCAGATCTACCCGGATGAGGAGGTGCCGCGGCGTGGCGGCCTCATCATCCTGTTCGTCTGCTGCGCGTGTCACGCTCGCGGCGGACGGTCGGTCTCCTTCCTTTGATCGTGGTTCGCCGGAGGGCTGCGATCACCTCGTTGGCCGCGGCCTGCGGCACCTCCACCAGCGAGAACCGGTCGGCGATCTCGATCGCGCCGATGTCGCGTCCGCTCAGGCTCGACTCGCCGGCTATCGCGCCGACCAGGTCCTGTGGCCGGATTCCTGCGCTGCGCCCCAGGCTGAAGAAGAGGCGTGTCATTCCACCCGCCGGGGCACGAGCGGATCGCTCGTCATCCGGGGCGGCCTCCCGCTGCCCACGCCGCTTCTCCATGGTCCGCGGGGTCACCTCGGGAATCTCCTGCTCGTCGAGCGCGGCTCCGCTGGACTCGTGCGCCAGTTTGACGGCGGCGAGCGCCACTTCCATGAGGTCGAACTCATCGGTGAGCGACTCGACCACGACGTGGAAGGGCTCCAGGTCGTCCTGTAGGAGGCATTCCTCCAGCGCGGCGCGGGTCAACTCCATCCGGCGCGCCTGCAGGTCGGCGACGGTCGGCAGCCTGTCCACCGGGATCCGCTGCTTGGTCACCCGCTCTATCGCCTTGAGCATTCGGTGCTCGCGTGGCTCCACCAAGGTCAGAGCCACCCCTTCGCGCCCTGCGCGGCCTACCCTGCCGATGCGGTGTACGTACGCCTCGGGCGCGGACGGGACGTTGTAGTTGACGACGTGAGTGAGCTGTTCGATGTCGAGGCCTCGCGCGGCTACGTCGGTCGCGATGAGCAGGTCGGCGGTCCCGGCCCGCAGTCGTGACATCACTCGGTCGCGTTGCTCCTGCTCCATCCCACCATGCAGCGCCTCGGCACGGTGGCCGCGCCCGTTCATGGTTTCGGTGAGCTGGTCGACCTCGTCACGGGTGCGGCAGAAGATGATCGCAGCTGTCGGCGCCTCGATGTCAAGAAGGCGTCCTAGAGCTGCGGGTTTGTGCGCCCTGGCGACCAGGTACGCGCTCTGCTCCACCAACGGGGTCGTCTGGCGGCCCTCTACTGCCGTGTGCCCCATTTCTATCCGTACCGGGTCGTGCAGGTGACGGCGGGCGATTCCATCGATGCGCGGCGGAAGCGTCGCGGAGAACAACACGGTCTGGCGGGTTTCGGGAGTCGCCGCGAGGATTGCCTCGATGTCGTCGGCGAACCCCATGTCGAGCATCTCGTCCGCCTCATCCAGCACGACGGTGTGCAGCCCCTCCAGGTTGAGCGTTCCCCGGTCGATGTGATCGAGAGCCCGTCCCGGTGTCGCGACCACGACGTCTACCCCGCGCTTGAGCGCCTCCAGTTGCCGGCCGATGGGCGCTCCGCCATAGATCGGCAAGACGCGGGTACTCAGTATGCGGCCATACCGATGGAACGCCTCCGAGACCTGAATGGCCAGCTCACGCGTGGGCACAAGCACCAGCGTCACCGGCCCGGAACCACCACTGGGGTGGCGCATTCGCTGGAGCACGGGCAACGCGAACGCCGCGGTCTTCCCCGTGCCCGTCGCCGCCTGCCCAAGCAGATCACGCCCCTGCACCAACGGGGGGATCGCCTCACTCTGGATCGGAGTGGGCTCTTCGTATCCGAGAGCGGACAGCACGTCCAGGAGCTCAGGTCGGAGCCCCAGATCGGCGAAGGTGGCCTCGCCGCCAGTTGCGTTCATGGTCATCGCCGACTCCTCACGAACTCCCACACCTATCTCCTGGGCGGGACCTCTCTCCTGGGCAGGGCCTCGATACACCCAAGCCCCTGCCCCCAGTACATGCTGTCCGGCGACAGGCCGGTGCGGGAGCATCAGGGTGCAGACTCGTCCCCGCCCAGCACGGCAGTCGTCGCCGTCCTACCGTGCGCAATACCGCAGCTCTACCCTTCCAAAGGGTCTGGGAACGTCTCGAGCCAGCCTTCACAGCCGGCCAACCACCAGCCCCCGAGGTGTAGGCGCTCCTCCCCACTCGCCCCGAACGCAGCCGCGACGCCGAACGCCGTGCCGAACACGACGCCGAAGCGACGGGCCTCCGCGGGTCCGGACCGCTACTTCAGCGCGCCCGCCGTCAACCCCGTGACGATGCGGCGCTGGAAGAAGAGGACCAGGAACACCAGGGGGATCGTGACGAGGACGCCGGCCGCCATCTGCGTCCCGAACGGGGTGTCGAACTTGGCGGCGCCGGTGAACTGGGCGATGCGGACCGTCGCCGTCTGCCGTGCCGGGTCGTTGATCATGGTGACCGCGATGATGAACTCGTTCCACGTCGCGATGAACGCCAGGATCGCCGTGGTGAAGATCCCGGGCGCGGCCAGCGGGAGCATCACCCGCCGGAACGCCGTGAACGGCGTGCAGCCGTCGATCATGGCCGCCTGCTCCAGCTCGTACGGCAGCTGCCGGAAGAACGTGGTGAGGTTCCACACCGTCAGCGGCAGCGCGAACGACATCGAGGGCGCGATCATCGCCTGGTAGGTGTTGATCCACCCGATCGCCGTGAACAGTTTCAGCAGCGGCACGATCAGCAGCGCCCCCGGGAACATGGAGACCGCGATGATCAGCGCCAGGATGAGGTTCTTGAAGCGGAACGTCAGCCGGGCCAGCGAGTAGGCCGCCAGCGTGCCGATGAGCAGCGTGACCGCGGTCGTCACCCCCGCGACGACGAGGCTGTTGCCGAGCGACTGGCCGAACCCGACGCCCTCCTCGAAGACCGCCTGGTACGACTCGAGAGACCATGGCGCGGGAACGGGGGACTTGTCGTATATGTCGGCGGTGCGGCGGAAGCTCGACACCACCATCCAGTAGAACGGCACCAGGCAGTAGAGCGCGATGCCGATCATGCCGGTCCTACGCAGCATCCACGGCCTCCTTCTTGCGGGCGCGCACGTCGCTCAGCAGGTCCGCGCCCAGCAGCTTGACGAACACGAACGCGATCAGCGCGATGTACACGAACAGGGCCGTGCCGTACGCCGAGGCGGGCCCGTAGTGCACCCTGGTCGCCTCGTCCCAGATCAGCCCGGACAGCGTCTCCACCGACTGCTTGCGCGGGCCGATCAGCACGTACGGCAGGTCGAAGATGCGCAGCGCGTCCATCAGCCGGAACAGCACCGCCACCAGCAGCGCGGGCCTGACCAGGGGCAGCGTGATCCGCCAGAACGTCTGCCTGGGCGAGGCCCCGTCCACCCTGGCCGCCTCGTACACCTCGTGCGGGATGATCTGCAGCCCGGCCAGCACGAGCAGGCCCACGAACGGGGCCGTCTTCCAGGTGTCCGCGATGATCACCGCGAACTTGGCGTAGACGCCCTCGGCGGTCCACAGGATCTGCGTGCCGAGAAGCGCGTTCGCCACGCCGTCGGCCTGGAAGATCCACTTCCACATGAGCCCCGACACGGCGGTCGGCACCGCCCACGGGATGAGGATGCTGGCCCGCAGGAACGCCCGCCCGCGGAAGGCCCTGTTCATGACCAGCGCCATCCCCACCCCGAGCACCACCTCCAGCAGGACGGTGACCACGGTGAACAGCGTGGTGTTGAAGGCGGCGTTCATGAACCGCTCGCCTGTCACGCCCGCGTAGTTGGCCAGCCCGGAGAACCGCTCGCCCTCCACCACGAAGCCGTCGGCGTCCAGCGTCTCGCCACTGGTGTAGAACGACTCGCGCATCGCCGCCACCAGCGGGTAGAACACCACCAGCGCGAGCACGATCAGCGTGGGCGAGAGCATGGCCGCCGCCAGCCACGACTGGCCGCGCGCGACCTCGCGGCGCCGCCTGCCTGGCCCGGTGGCCACCGGGCGCGGGTTCTCGGTCAGCGTGACCACCGTCCTGCTACCTCCCTCGGTCCGTACGGCATGCCGTACCGGATGGCGGTTACTTGAGCAGCGGGCCCAGCGCGGACTGCAGCTCGGTCAGGGCCTGGTCGACGGGCTTGGCCCCGGAGACGATCGCGTAGGCGGACTCCTGGATGGCCGCGGTCACGTCGCCGTACTTGACCGCGGCGGGCCGCGGCTTGGCCGCCAGGATGCCGTCCTTGAGCGCGGGCAGGTACGGGTACTTCTTGATCAGCTCCGGGTCCTCGTACAGCGAGGCGCGGGCCATCGGCGTGGAGTTGATCAGCGCGAACGCCTTCTCCTGCTCGGCCGAGGTGACGAACGCGATGAAATCCCTGGCCGTCTCCTTGTGCTTGGAGAAGGCGGAGACCGCCAGGTTGTTGCCGCCGAGCGTGCCCGCTCCCGGACCGGTCAGCCCGGGGATGGGCGCCACGGCGAACTTGCCGTTGACCTTGCTGGAGCCGTCGGTCTTGCCGGCGGCCTCGTACATGTAGGCCCAGTTGCGGTAGAAGAGAAGCTTGCCCTCCTGGAAGGCGACCCTGCCCTCTTCCTCCTTGTACGTGATGGCCTCCTTGGGCATCAGCCCGCTCCTGAAGCCGTCGGCGAGGAACCGCGCGCCCTGCTTGGCCGCGTCGCTGGTGACCTGCGGCTGTCCTGAGGCGTCGAGGAACTGGCCGCCCGCGGAGTTGATCGCCTCGGCGAAGTTGACTGTCAGGCCCTCGTACTTGTCGAACTGGCCGCCGTAGCAGCTCATGCCCTTCTGCTTGGGCAGGACTTCGTCGCAGATCTTCTTCATCTCGTCCCAGGTCTTGGGCGGCTGCTCGACCAGGTCCTTGCGGTAGTACAGCAGGCCGGTGCCGGTGAACAGCGGCATCGCATACAGCTTGTCGCGATACTTGCCCGTTTCGATGGACGGAGGCAGGAAGCCGGTCACGTCGAAACGCGGCCCCGTCAGCTCGTCGGCCCAGCGGTTGGCGGCGAACTCGCTGGTCCACACCGCGTCGATGAGGATCACGTCGAACGAGTCCGACTTGGTCTGGGCGTTCTGGATGAGCTTGCGACGCTGCTCGTCCGCGCTCTCGGGGAGCAGGTTGGAGGTGACCTTCTGGTCGGGATGCTTGGCGTTCCACGCGTCGACGATCTTCTGCGTGGCCTCGGCCTCGAACTTGCCGCTGGCGAAGGTGATCGGCCCCCGGTCGCCGCCGCCGGACTCCGCGGGTTTGTCCGCTGTGGGGGTGGAGCCGCAGGCCACCAGGCTCGCGCCCAGGGCCAGGATCGCCGCGATCTGCTTACCGTGCATGGGGGGTGGTTCCTTCCAGAGTGACGGTCTCGCCCTCGAGGCGTGACCTCTCGGCCGCCCAGGCGATCAGATGGCTGTGCAGGCTCTCGCCGGGCGAGGAGAGGATGGGGGAGCGGTCCCTGGTGGTGACCGCGGTGAGGAACGCGTCGACCAGCGCCTGGTCGCCGCCGCCGTGCCCGCCCGCGGCGGTGGTGTGCTCATGGTCGCGGCCGCTTCGGAGCTCGTCGGCTCGCTCCTCGCTCTCTTGCCCCGAGCTCCTCCGCTCCGGGCCCATGGACCTGGTGTCCACGGTCTCGACCTCGCGGGTGACGAAGTCGTGAATGGTCAGGTGTTCCCCGTCGCCCTCGATCGAGCCGCGGGTGCCGAAGATCCGGGTCTGCCGATGGGCGGCGGGGGTGAAGGCCGTCATCGTGAACGACGCGGTGGCGCCGCCCTCGAACTCCATGTTGACGACCTGGTGGTCCACCACGTCGTTGTCGCAGGAGTAGACGCACCTGCCGTAGGGGCCGGTCCTGAGCGCCTCGAGCAGGCCCCGCTCGGAGACGTCCTCGGAGAGCACGGACACCGGCCACACGTCCTGCCCGGCCAGCGGCAGGTAGATGCGCGGGGCCGAGTACGGGCAGTCGGCCTCGACCGCGCAGTCCAGGCAGCGGTCGGCGGCGCCCTCGGGCTTGTTCTCCGGCCGGAAGTGGTGCAGGCCGCCGAACGACGACACCCTGGTGACCGGCTTGCCGGTGATGTGCACCAGCCAGTCGAGGTCGTGGCTGGACTTGGCGAGCAGCATGAACGTCGACCGGTCCGCCCTGCGCCAGTTGCCGCGGACGTAGGAGTGCGCCTGGTGCCACCAGCCGACCGGCTCCAGGTGCTGCACGCTGACGATCTCGCCGATCCGGCCCGCGTCGAGCAGCGCCTTCAGGGTCCTGGTGTAGGGGGTGTAGCGCATCACGTGACAGACGGCGAAGATCGAGTCGTGCCGCTCGGCCGCGGCCACGATCCGGTGGCAGTCCTTCTCGGAGACCGCCATCGGCTTCTCCAGCAGGATGTCGTACCCGAGTTCGGCGAAGCGCTCGGCGGGCTCGACGTGGTCGGCGTCCTGCGTGGCGATGATGACCGCGTCCGCCTGGCGGGGGAGCGCCGCCAACTCGCGCCAGTCGGTGTACGGCGTGGCCCCGGGGAACCTGCCCCGCCGTACGGCCAGCGGATCGGCCACCGCGACCACCTCGGCGCGGCCGGACTCGACGGCATGGCGGGCATAGGAGGTCCCCCGAGAACCCGCGCCTACGACGGCGAGAGTCACCATCTTGCCTCCACTTATGTAACCGGCTTACGTATGTCGGCCGATGCTAGGATGCGGGCCGTTGGACGTCAATGGGGCAGTTACGAAAGCAGGTCTCATAAGTGCTGGGGGACTCGTCTCTGGTGCGCAAGGTCAACACCCAGGCCACGCTGCGCGCGCTGAGGAGCGAGGGTGTGGCCACGCTGACCAGGCTCGGCCGCATCACCGGGCTGTCCAGGCAGACGGTCGAGGCGGTGCTCGACGAACTGGGCGAGCGCGGCTGGGTCAGGGAGATCCCGCCCGACGGCGGCGCGATGGGCAGGCCCGCCCGGCGATTCGGCTTCCGCGCGGACGCGGGCTACGTGCTGGGCGTCGACGTGGGAGCCAACAAGATCCTCGTCTCGCTGGCCGACCTCAACGGCCGGGTGGTCGCCTCCGAGCGGGCCCCCGTCGAGGAGGATGCCGCCGCGCCCGAACGGCTGGCGGCGGCCGAGCGCACCGCCCTGGCCTGCGTCGACGGATTCGGCATCCCCCGGTCGCGGGTCTGGGCGGTCGCGGCGGGCACGGTCGGCATCGTCGACAGGACGGGCCGCGTCACGCTCTCCCTGGTGCTGCCCGGCTGGACCGGCGTCGACCTGGCCGCGCACGCCGGTCGCTGGTTCGGCTGCAAGGGCCTGGCCGACAACGACGCGAACCTGGCCGCCCTGGCCGAGCACTGGTGCGGCAGCGCCCAGCACGCCGAGGACATCGTCTACGTGCTCGCCGGGCGCAGGGCGGGCGCGGGCATCCTCATCGGCGGCAGGCTGCACCGCGGGCGCGGCGGCGGCGCCGGCGAGATCGGCGCCCTGCGGCAGGTCGGCTGGGAGGACGCGGGCCGCGCACTGACGGAGAAGGGCAGGCCTGACGAGGTCTTCGCCGCCGCCGGTGCGGGCGAGCCGTCGGCTGTGGACGCGGTCGACAGCTTCGCCTACAACCTCGCGGTGGGCACCTCGGCGCTCGTGCTCGCCGTCGATCCCGACATGGTGGTGATCGGCGGCGGTTACGCCCGCGCGGGCGAGGTGCTGCTCGCCCCGCTCCGCCGTCACCTGGACGACCTGTGCCTCAGCGTGCCCGAGGTGGTGACCTCCACGTTCGGCGACGAGAGCGTCGCCCTGGGCGGGGTACGGCTGGCGCTGGAGCACGTGGAGCGCGAGGTGCTCGGACTCTGAGCCGGTGGCCCGAGGCCGGCCGCACCCGGCGCCTCGGTGAGCGCGGAGTGAGTGGACGGCGGGGCCATCGGCCGGTCAGGACTCGGGGGGCAGGGCGGGGATGTCCGCCGGGTAGAGGCTGAGCAGCATGCCGTAGGGCTCGCCTCGGGAGCCGTCGCTCTCGCGGTGCGCGTCGGCGAACTCCTTGATCCGCGTCGCCAGCGCGTCGGCCTCCTCGGCGGTGAGCCAGAGGTGCTGCAGCACGGTGTGCTGCGGCCTGCTCGGGCGGACCGGCGCCATCTCGGCCAGGGCTTCCTTGAAGAGGAACTCGGCGCCCATCTCCTGGGGGAGCCTGATGGCGCCGCCGGCCCGGGTGAAGTACTGCTCGGTGCCGCCGCGCACCTGCCGGGTGTAGGCCAGGCGGATCAGCCCGGCCTCCCGCAGGACGCGGACGTGATAGGCGATCGTGCCCTTGGTCGATCCCAGCGCCGCGGTCAGTTCTGCCAGCGTCGCGGGCCGCTGGCGCAGCACGTTCATCATGCGCTGCCGTACGGGGTGCCCGAGCGCCTTGAACTGCGCAGACGAATGCAGCGTCAGCTGCTCGTCGTCGGCCTGCCAGTCGTTCACCATAGAAGTGTCGAGGAATCTCGACGTTTTGACAAACGGGCGGCAAGTGTTGAATATTGTCGACGCTTGCTCAGTCGTCCAGCCGAAGGATCTTCGATGCCCACCTCGACAGCGCACGTCGCGACCGAGCGCCCCGAGCGCTACATCAAGCAGCTGGTCGCCCACATGGGCCACAAGGCGACCGCCGAACTCACGATCGACGGCAGGGGGACGATCACCTTCCGCCACGGCGGCTGCGTGCTGAGCCCGGCCGGAGACCACCTGCGCCTGATCGCGACAGCGGCGGACGTGGAGGCGCTGGCGGGAGTCCAGGACGTCGTCACCCGCCATCTGCTGCGCTTCGCCACACGGGAGGAACTCCGCGTCGAGTGGACGGCTCCCATGCGGGGCGACGCCATGCGGATCGTCGACCCCGTCGCCGAGGACTACGTGCTCACCCACTGCACGCCGGCCGACGAACTGCTTCAGGAACTGGTGGCCACGACCCGCGACGCGACCGGTGACGCGGCGGGGATGCAGATCTCGCATGACGAGGGCGCGTTGCTGACCATGCTGGTCAGGATGGTCGGCGCCCGCCGCGCGATCGAGGTCGGCGTGTTCACCGGCTACTCCTCCCTGTGCGTCGCCCGCGCGCTCCCGGCGGACGGCCTCCTGCTCGCCTGCGACGTGAGCGAGGAATGGACCTCCATCGCCCTGCCGTACTGGCGGCGTGCGGGCGTCGCCGACCGCATCGACCTGCGGATCGGCCCCGCGCTCGACACCCTGCGCGCGCTCCCCGCCGAACCCGCCTTCGACTTCGCCTTCATCGACGCGGACAAGGCGAACTACCCGGCCTACTACGAGGAGATCGTCCCCCGCCTGAGCCGGGGCGGCCTCATCGTCCTCGACAACGTGTTCCAGGGTGGGCGGGTCTTCGACCCCGCCTTCCAGGGGGACAACCACGTGGCGATGCGCCGCCTGAACGAGATGGTCGTCGCCGATGACCGGGTCGAGTCCGTGATGCTGCCCGTGCGTGACGGCGTGACCCTCGTGCGCAAGCGCTGAACCCTGGGTCTCACCGGCCCCCGCGATCGTTGGCGCGGAACGTGTGGCGGTAGGCCATGGGCGAGACACCGATAGCGGCGGACAGGTGCTGGCGCAGCGAGGCGCCGCTTCCCAGACCGGCCTCGGCCGCGACGCGGTCCACGGCCAGATCCGTGGTCTCCAGCAGCCGGCGTGCGTGCCGGACGCGTTGCTGGGTGAGCCACTGGAGCGGGGTCATGCCCACCTCGTCGCGGAAGCGCCGCGAGAAGGTGCGCACGCTCATGCGGGCGTGCTCGGCCAGCTCGGACAGCGAGATGGGCTCGCCGAGCCGCTCGAGCGCCCAGGCTCGGGTCGCCGACGTACCGGTTGCCGACGGCGCGGGCACCGGGCGCTCGATGAACTGTGCCTGCCCGCCCTCGCGCCAGGGCGGTACGACACAGAGCCGTGCCACGCGGTTGGTGACCTCACTGCCGTGGTCCCGGCGCAGGATGTGCAGGCACAGGTCGACCCCGGCGGCAACCCCGGCCGCGGTGAGCACTCTGCCGTCGTCGACGAAGAGCACCTCCGCATTGACCTTGACCCGCGGGAACATCCGTTGGAAATGGTCGGCCTCGTTCCAGTGCGTGGTCGCGGGGCGATCGTCGAGCAGGCCGGCGGCGGCCAGGACGTACGACGCGGTGCAGATCGACACGATCCTGGCGTCGGGCCGGACACGGGCGAGCGCCCTGGCCAACTCCTCGGGAAGCCAGTCCCTCTCCTCCCCGGGGCCGCAGGTGAACGGAGGGATCACCAGGGTGTCCGCGGTCTCCAGGGCCTCGCCTCCGTGCTGTACGGCGAGCGCGAAGTCGGCGTTCGTCATGACGGGGGAGCCGTCCAGGCTGCAGGTGACGACCTCGTACAGTGGCTCGCCGTGCGGTCCTGCCGCCGTGCCGAAGATCCGCACCGGAATGCTCAGCTCGAAGGGATACACGCCCTCGAGGGCCAGGACGACGACACGATGCATGGCCAGATCCTTCCATATATTGGCAGTCTGGCCACTCGCAGGCTTCCCGGCGTCCCCGGCAGGCTGGCTCGTACACGGAACGGGAGGAACGCGATGATGCGCGCTGTTGGTCAGGACTCTTTCGGTGGCCCTGAGGTGTTGAAGGTGGTCGAGGTGGAGCGGCCGGAGCCCGGCCCCGCCGAGGTGCTCGTCCGGGTGCGCGCGGCCGGCGTCAACCCGACCGACGTCTGGCACCGGGCCAGCGGCGGTCTGGCGGGAGGCGACGCGCCGGTCAGGCTGGGCTGGGACGTGTCCGGCGTGGTGGAGGCCGTCGGGCCGGGCGTGACCACCCTCGATCCGGGCGACGAGGTGTTCGGCCTGCCGCGTCACCCACTGCCCGCCGGTACCTACGCGGAGTACGTCACCTCTCCCGCGCGGCACCTGGTTCGCAAGCCGGCCGAGATCTCCCACGAGGAGGCCGCCGCGTTGCCCCTGGCCGCGCTCACCGCGTGGCAGGCGCTGGTGGACACCGCCGATGTACGGCCCGGCCGGCGCGTGCTGATCCACGCCGCGGCGGGAGGTGTCGGCCACCTGGCCGTCCAGATCGCCAAGGCGCGCGGCGCGTACGTCGTCGGCACCGCTCGCTCGGCCAAGCACGACTTCGTGCGCGGCCTGGGCGCCGACGAGGTCATCGACTACACCCAGGTCGACTTCGCCGCTGCGACCGGCGACATCGACGTGGTGATCGACGCCATCGGCGGCGAGTACGGGCCGCGCTCGCTGCGGACGCTGCGCGCGGGTGGCATCGTCGTGTCGCTCGCCTCACCGGCCGAGGCGTACCTGGCGGCGGAGGCTCGCACGCTCGGGCTCCGCGCCGCCTTCATGATCGTCGAAGCCGATCAGGCGGGCATGCGGGAGATCGCCTCACTCGCCGCGACCGGCCGCCTGCGCCCGCGGATCGAGGCGGCGCTGCCTCTGGAGCTGGTGGCAAAGGCCCACGAGCTCGCCGAGAGCGGCCGCACCACCGGAAAGATCGTCCTGACCGTCGGCTGACGGCACGGCACCGTCGGCAACGCTCGGCCACGGCAGGCCGAGCTCCGGGGGCGCGGTGCGGGTGAGCGGACCCGGCGGGATATCACCTAGATCCAGCCGCGTTCCTTGGCGCGGGCACCGACCTGGAAGCGGTTGGCGGCGCCCAGCCTGGCCATCAGGTCCGCGACGTAGCCGCGGAACGTCCGCACGGACACACCCATCGCCCGGGCCGCGACCTCGTCCTTGCCCAGCCGGTCGAGCAGGTCGAGCACCTGCTTCTCGACGGGACTGGGGCCGGCCGCGTCGGGTTCGAGGTCGGTCGCCCGGCTCCAGGCCTGTTCGAAGAGCCCGATCATTGTCGCGATGATGCCGGGCTGCCGGATCATCAGAGCCCCGGCGGCGGGATTGCCCGGCTCGATCGGCACGAACGCCGTCTCGCGGTCGAAGATGAGCAGCGGCTCGATCGGCTCGTCGATCACCCGGTGCCGGTCGCCGGCCCGGTGGATCTCGTGGAAGTAGGCGGCCACTTCCGGGTCGTCCAGCGTGCTGCGGTGCACGATCGACCGGTGCCTGACTCCGGCCCGCAACTCGGACAGGGCCCTGTCGCGGACGCGAGGATCCACTCGCTCCCGGGACGGATGCATCGACAGGACGTCCTTGGCACTCGTGGACGCCTGCCAGATCCGCTGCTGAGTCCGCTCTGTGCCCTCGATGCGCTCGACGAGCTCGATCGGCTCACCCGCGGTCTGCTCGGCCAGCAGCGAGGGCAGCGCTGCGGTGACCCGGCGCAGCTCGCCGCTGACCGCCTCCAGTCGCCGTTCGATCAACCGTTCCATCGCCGCCTGAGGTCCGGCGGCCGTGACACCGCCGTCGGGGCCCACTGCCAGAAGCCGCAGCCCTACCAGGCGTTCGACGACTGCCGTGTCGACGTCCGCGGTCTCGGCGCCCGGATTCCGCAGAAAGAAGCGGTAGACCATCTCGTCGCGCGGAGAGATCCCGAGGGCTTCCCAACTCATAGCGGGAATCTATCGATCTCTGCATGTTGCTGCAGTAACCGGATCAAACCGTGCAACAACCTGAAAGCCGCCCAGGCTGGCATCTACCTCCTCGCTGGGCCAAGGTGGCCATCGCCATCGCCGCCGTCGCCATCGCCGCAGCCCGCCGCCAGCCCCAGCATCCGCCGACCGGCGCGATGAACTTCCACATCGATCAAGGAGAACGACCATGACCGCACGCGATCTGACGCTCGTCCTGGGGGCCACGGGTAAGACAGGACGGCGGGTCCTGGAGGGCTTCTGACCGGTCGCGGTGTGCCGGCGCGGGCCGGTTCCGCCTCGCGACTTCGCCCGCCGTACCGCCGCCACGGGCGTCTGGAACCAGAACTAACCCAGGTCACACCCGCAGACGGCCTGGCCGCACACCTGACCCAGGCCGTACCACCACTTGGAGAGCAGCTTGAAAACCCTCAGCACCATCGCCCTCGTCCTGTCCACGCTCAGCGCCGGACTCATGGCCGGACTCTTCGCCGCCTTCTCCTATTCAGTGATGCCCGGCCTGAGGCAGAGCACCGACCGCACCCTCATCGAGGCCATGCAGAAGATCAACGTCGCCATCATCAACCCCGTCTTCATGATCGTGTTCATGGGCGGCCTGGTCTTCACGCTCGCCGCCGTCGCCCTGCACTGGCAGGGCGACCTGCGCCCCGTTCTGCCGTGGGTGATCGCAGGATGCGCGCTCTATCTGGTGATGTTCGGCATCACCAGCGGCGTGAACGTCCCCCTGAACGACCAGCTGGCCAAGGCGGGCAACCCCGCGAAGATCGCCGACCTCGCGGCTGTGCGAGAGGCGTTCGAGGCGCGCTGGATCACCTGGAACATCGTCCGGGCCGTCGCCGCCACCGGCTCGTTCGGCTGCTTCGTCTGGGCGCTGATCATCCACGGGCAGACCCGCGTCTGACCTCGCGCGGCGTTCCCCACCACGTCCACCGGTGGCCGCACGCCGGTCTTCAGGCGAGGAACCGTCCGGCGATGAGCGCCCAGTTCTCGTCCGGGCGGTCGACCCGCTGGTCCGCGACCCGGTCCGCGGCCGCCGTGAACGCCTGCAGGCCTCGCAGGAGAGCCTTGCGAGCGGAGGGCGACATCTCGTCCATGACCCGGCTCAGGTCGTCGCGGCGCTGCGCGAGCAACTCCTCCAGCAGGGTCTTCCCCAAGGGGGTGAGGCGAATGGTCAGCTCACGCCGGTCGTCGTGGGAGACCGAGCGGCGCACCCACCCCGTCGCCTCCAGCCGGTCGCAGAGCCTGCTGGTCGAGGACGGCAGCGCGCCAAGCGCCTCGCCGAGCCGGCCCAGGTTGATCTCGACGTGGCGCTCGATGGTCAAGAGCGCCTGTAGCTGGGTGGAGGAGACCATGGTGGCGGCGGAGTGCCGGGAATAGGCCCATACCGCGATCAGCGCGGCCGCGGCGCTCTCGACGGCGGCCCCGGTGGCGGGATCGAAGTGACCGAGCTCGTGATGGTCGTTCATGCGGCAATCCAGTTCGAGCGATGGGACATCCATTCACATGGCGTCTCCCATCGCGGGGGGATGATCGGCGGCCGGCTGCTCGGCCGTCCAGTCAAGGCAGACCACGACAGCGTCGTCGAAGACGTCCACGCCTTCTCTGAAGGTCAGCATGCCACGAATCATGGTACGGACGGCTTCGTCGGCCGGTTGGAGGCGGGTGGATCTGACGGCCGACTCCAGGAGCGCCTCCCCGAAGGCGGTGTTGACCGACGACTTCGCGTCGTACACCCCGTCGGTGATGATGACGAGCCTGTCGCCGGGCTGGAGCGTCACACACTGCTCGACGTAGGTGGTGTTGCCGAACATGCCGAGCGGAAGCTGCTGCTCCAGCTTGATGGTCTCGACCTCGTTGTCGCGCAGGCGCATCAGGCGGGGGGATCCGGCGTCGACGGCGAACAGCCGCCCGGTGGTGGCCTCGAAGCGGAGCAGGAGGGTCGAGACGTGCTCGCGGCCGCCGTACTGCGCGTAGACCGCCTCGTCGGCGAGGCCGGCCTGCTCTTCCAGGTTCGCCCCCGAACGGCGGGCGTTGCGGAGCGCCGTGACGGCCAGTGTGGTGAGAAGGGCCGCCCGCATGCCCTCGCCCATGCCGTTGGTGATCGAGAGCATCAGGGTGTCGGGATCGCAACTCCAGTCGAAGTTGTCGCCGTACACCGCGTAGGCCGGTTCGAGCATGCCCGCGAGCCGGTAGCCGTTGCCGCGGTGGCCGTAGCCGGGCAGGAGCCCCCACTGCATCTCGGCGGCCAGTGTCATCCGGGCCATGCGGCGAGCCCGCTGGTAGCGGTCGGTGAGACGGTCGGCGCCGCGAAGGCCGTGCCCGAGAGCGGTGGCCACCTCTTCGAAGGCGCGGACCTCGTCCAGCTCGGGCGGCTCAGGCAGCCGGACGCCGAGCACGCCGAACCGCTCGCCGCACGCCGTGACAGGCAGGTGCAGGGTGCTGAGCGCCTGATCCCACTGCGACTGCTGGGAGGCGAAGGCGCGACCCGCGGAGCTTGAGTCGATGCGGATCTCGGCGGCCGCCGGATCCGGCTCGGCGAGCACGGGCCGCAACGCCACGAGCGCGTAGTCCGCTAGCAGGACCTCCACGCTCAGCGCCGCTCCGTGCCGGACGAGCGCGTCGCGGACCGCTTCGGCCAGAGCGTACGGCGGGGCCGCGCGCATCGCTCGGTAGACGGCGTTCAGGTCGTTTCGGAGAGCCACGAGCAATTCCTAGCGGACATCGATGTCTTTGCACCATAGCAAATAGTTGGTCTGCGCTGCGCATTGTCGATCTAGGATGAACTGCGCTAGCCTCCTGTCAATATTTGTCTCATGACAACGATATTGAGGGGACGGGCGACATAGTGAGCGGCAGCCGGTCGGGAACGCGGCAGGTCAGCCAGACGGGTGAGCTCGAGCTGCGCCAGCTGCTGGCCGGCCTGACCGCCGTCAGGGACGGCGACTTCGGCACAAGGCTCCCCGGCGACGCCGACGGCCTGCTGGGCGAGATCGCACAGGTCTTCAACGGCATGGTCGACCAGCTGTCGCTGTTCACCTCGGAGGTCACCAGGGTGGCCAGGGAGGTCGGCACCGAGGGACGGCTCGGCGGGCAGGCCGACGTGCCCGGCGTGTCGGGCACCTGGAAGGACCTCACCGAGTCCGTCAACGCCATGGCCGGCAACCTCACCGACCAGGTGCGCAGCATCGCCGAGGTCACCACCGCCGTCGCCAAGGGCGACCTCTCGCAGAAGATCACCGTGGACGCCCGCGGCGAGATCCTGGAGCTGAAGAACACCGTCAACACGATGGTCGACCAGCTGTCCTCCTTCGCCGACGAGGTGACCAGGGTGGCCCGCGAGGTCGGCACCGAGGGCCAGCTCGGCGGCCAGGCCGACGTCAAGGGGGTGGCCGGCACCTGGCGGGATCTGACCGACTCGGTGAACTACATGGCGGGCAACCTCACCGCGCAGGTGCGCAACATCTCCCAGGTGGCGACCGCGGTGGCGCGCGGCGACCTCAGCCAGAAGATCACCGTCTCCGCGCGCGGCGAGATCCTCGAGCTGAAGAACACGCTCAACACGATGGTCGACCAGCTGTCCTCCTTCGCCGACGAGGTGACGAGAGTGGCCCGCGAGGTCGGCACCGAGGGAAGGCTGGGCGGCCAGGCCGACGTCAAGGGCGTCTCCGGCACCTGGAAGGCCCTGACCGAGTCGGTGAACGTCATGGCCGACAACCTCACCGCGCAGGTGCGCAGCATCGCCGAGGTCACCACCGCCGTCGCCAAGGGTGACCTGTCGCAGAAGATCAGGGTGGACGCCCGCGGCGAGATCCTGGAGCTGAAGGAGACCATCAACACGATGGTCGACCAGCTGTCCGCCTTCGCCGACGAGGTGACGCGCGTGGCTCGCGAGGTCGGCACCGAGGGCCAGCTCGGCGGGCAGGCCACGGTGCGGGGTGTGTCGGGGACCTGGAAGGACCTCACCGACAACGTCAACTTCATGGCCTCCAACCTGACCGACCAGGTGCGCAGCATCGCCCAGGTGGCGACCGCGGTTGCCAAGGGCGACCTGTCCCAGAAGATCATCGTCGAGGCCAAGGGCGAGGTGGCCGCGCTCGCGCAGACCATCAACACGATGGTCGACACGCTCAGCGCCTTCGCCGACGAGGTGACGCGCGTGGCCCGGGAGGTCGGCACCGAAGGTCAGCTCGGCGGCCAGGCCCGCGTGCCCAACGTCGCGGGCACCTGGAAGGACCTCACCGACAACGTCAACTCCATGGCCGACAACCTGACCAACCAGGTGCGCAGCATCGCCCAGGTCACCACCGCCGTGGCCAGGGGCGACCTCACCAGGAAGATCGACGTGGACGCCCGCGGCGAGATCCTGGAGCTCAAGACCACGATCAACACCATGGTCGACCAGCTGTCGTCGTTCGCGGCCGAGGTGACCAGGGTGGCCCGTGAGGTCGGCAGCGAGGGAAGGCTGGGCGGCCAGGCCGAGGTCGAGGGCGTGTCGGGCACGTGGAAGCGGCTGACGGAGAACGTCAACGAGCTCGCCGGCAACCTGACCCGCCAGGTGCGCGCCATCGCGGGGGTGACCAGCGCTGTCACCTCGGGCGACCTGACCCGCTCCATCACGGTCGACGCCTCCGGCGAGGTGGCCGAGCTCAAGGACAACATCAACTCGATGGTGAAGTCGCTGCGCGAGACCACCAAGGCCAACCAAGACCAGGACTGGCTCAAGTCGAACCTCGCGCGGATGTCGGGCCTCATGCAGGGACACCGGGATCTGTCCACGGTGGCCGAGCTGGTGATGAACGAGCTGGCTCCGCTGGTCTCGGCCCAGTTCGGCGCGTTCTTCCTGGCAGAGGAGACGCCCGCGGGCACCGAGCTGCAGCTCATCAGCGCCTACGGCTACCCGGCGGGCGACACCGCCACCCGGTTCAGGATGGGCGAGTCGCTGATCGGCCAGGCCGCCCGCACGCGCCGTACGATCGCCATGGAGGAGATCCCACCCGGCTACGTCACGATCTCCTCGGCGCTCGGGGAGACCGTGCCCACCTCGCTGATCGTCCTGCCGATCGTGGTGGAGGAGCAGGTGCTCGGCGTCATCGAGCTGGCCTCGCTGTACGCCTTCACCCCCGTGCACCGGGCCTTCCTCGACCAGCTGATGGAGACGATAGGCGTCAACGTCAACACCATCGTCGCCAACGCCCGCACCGACGAGCTGCTGGCGGAGTCGCAGCGGCTGACCGCCGAGCTCCAGGCCCGCTCCGAGGAGCTGCAGACCCAGCAGGAGGAGCTGCGGCGCTCCAACGCGGAGCTGGAGGAGAAGGCGGCGCTGCTGGCCTCGCAGAACCAGGACATCGAGACGAAGAACCTGGAGATCGAGCAGGCCAGGCAGGAGCTGGAGGACCGTGCCCAGCAGCTGTCGCTGGCCTCCAAGTACAAGAGCGAGTTCCTGGCCAACATGAGCCACGAGCTGCGCACCCCGCTCAACTCGCTGCTCATCCTCGCGCAGCTGCTGGCCCAGAACCCCACCCGCAACCTGACGGCCAAGCAGGTCGAGTACGCCAGCGTCATCCACTCGGCAGGATCCGACCTGCTGCAGCTCATCAACGACATCCTGGACCTGTCGAAGGTCGAGGCCGGCAAGATGGACATCAGTCCCGAGCTGGTGTCACTGCGCCAGCTGCTGGACTACGTCGAGGCCACGTTCAGGCCGATGACCACGGACAGGAGCCTGGAGTTCCGCATCACGACCGCGCCGGGCGTGCCCGGCGGGCTGGTCACCGACGACTCCAGACTGCGCCAGGTACTGCGCAACCTGCTGTCGAACGCGGTCAAGTTCACCGAGACGGGCAGCGTCGAGCTGCGCATCGAGCCTGTCACGCAGGCGCAGCTTCCGCCCTCGGTCAGGCCGTACGGCCCGGCGATCGCCTTCCGCGTCATCGACACCGGCGTCGGCATCGCCGAGCAGCAGCTGGAAGCCATCTTCGGCGCCTTCCAACAGGCGGACGGCACCACCAGCCGCAAGTACGGCGGGACGGGCCTCGGACTGTCCATCAGCCGCGAGATCGCCTACCTGCTCGGCGGCGCGATCACCGCGCAGAGCGTGCCAGGCCAGGGCAGCACGTTCACGCTGTTCCTCCCGATCGCCAGGCCGGACTTCGCCGCGCCGCCCGCCGACGCGGCGGCGCCGCCCGCGGCTCACAGCCAGACCGTCGATCGGGCCGACGGGCAGCACGACCAGCTCCCGGCCCCGACCCCGCCGCAGCCGCAGCAGCAGCGCCGGCTGCTGGTGGTGGAGGAGCGGCCGCGCGGCCTGCTGTCGCTGGTGGCCGAGAGCGTCCTGATGGACCTGGCCAACCGCGACGTCGCCAACGGCCACGGCCCCGTCGAGATCGTGACCGCCGTCGGCGCGCAGGAGGCGGCGGCCACGCTGGCCGCGGACCCCTGCCACTGCATCGTGCTCGACCTCGACATGCCGGGAAGGGCGGGCTTCGGGCTCCTGGAGGCCATCGACGGTGACGCCGCCCTGCGCGGGGTGCCCGTCCTGGCCTACAACAAGTGGCGGATGGATTCCGCCCAGGAGCGGGAGCTGCAGTCCCGCGCCGCCTATCAGCCGCTGGAGATGTTGTCGAGCCTGGACGAGCTGCGCGAGCGCATCGCCCTGCACCTGACCGCCGACCAGCCGGGCGACGTGCTGCCGCTGGTGCGTTCGGAGAAGGAGGGCGAGCCGGCCAGCCGGGACGAGGACGACACGCTGGCGGGCCGTACCGTGCTGGTGGTCGACGACGACACGCGCAACCTGTTCGCGCTGACCAGCATCCTGGAGATCCGCGGCATGCGGGTCCTGCACGCCGAGAACGGCCGCAAGGGCATCGACACGCTGACCGCGCACCCGGAGATCGACATCGTGCTGATGGACGTGATGATGCCGGAGATGGACGGCTACGCGGCGACGTCGGCGATCAGGGCGATGCCCGAGTACGCCGAGCTGCCGATCATCGCGGTCACCGCCAAGGCGATGCCGGGCGACCAGGAGAAGAGCCTGGCGTCGGGAGCGAGCGACTACGTCACCAAGCCGGTGGACTCCGACAGCCTGATCGCGCGGATCCAGCAGTGGATCGCGCGATAGCGCGTGGAGGTCTTCCCCTTGAAAGGAGCCGAGCACAGCGTGCCCTCACCCCATCCCGATGAGCGGGCCCCCGACCCGGCGGTCGGCAACGTCGGCAGGCTGGCCGCCACGATCGAGCGGCTGCGTGAACAGATCGCGCGAGCCCAGCTCGCGGCCGAGGGGCGGGCGCTGATCGAGCTGGCCAAAGGCATCCTGGTCGAGCGGCTGCGCTGCGGCCCGACCGAGGCCGCCCTGCAACTGACGGCGCTCGCCGAGCGGGCCGGCCTGTCCCAGCTGGAACTGGCCGCCGACCTCATCAACCAGGCGGCGCAGGACCGGGTGGCCGACGTGGCTCACGAACTGCTCGCCGAGGCTCAGCCGCAGCGTGAGGGCGGTGGTTCGGTCGCGGTGCAGTTGCGCGAGGCGGAGAGCGGCATGCTGAGCGCCGCCGACAGCCAGATGGTGGCCGAGTCCCTTCTGGAGCACGCCCTCACGCCGCTGGGCGCGACCGCGGTCGCGCTGTGGTCGGCGGGATCCGACGCCTCGCTGACCCTTGCCGGTTTCGCCGGGCACAGCACGGAGGAGGCCAGAAGGTGGCGGTACGTGCCGCCGGGGGTGGCCACGCCGGCCCGGCGCGCGCTCACCGAACGGCGCACGGTGTGGTTTCCCGACCTGGGGGAGTCGGGGCTGCCCTCCATCAGCCACCGCCATGACATCAGGGCCGGCCGCGTCGCGGTGCCCGCGGGCACGGGCGGCCGCATCCTGGGCGTCCTGGAGATCAGCTGGCCGCACCCGCTGCCGGAGCAGCCCCCTCAGATCCACCGCCAGGTCGAGGCGCTGGCCGAGCTCTGCGCCCACACGCTGGACGACCGCGCCGCGATGGTCGCTCCCGATCTGGCCGAACTGGTCGAGCTGGCCGACGCGCTGGCCGATCCCGCGCTCGTGCTCCGGCCCGAGCTCGACGCGGACGGGCTGCTGACCGACTTCCGCATCCACCACACCAACCCGCGCTTCGCCGATCCCGCGGGCCGGCCGCGCACCGTCGTCGCCGGAGCCCTGCTGCTGGAGGCCTACCCGACGGCGGCCGAGGAGCACGGCCTGTTCGAGCAGGTCGAGCGCGTCCACGCCACCGGCGAGGCGTTCAGCACCGAGCGGATGACGCTCACCGCGGTGATCGACCACGTGCCGCTGACCAGCGTGGCGGGGGTGAGCATCACCCGCCACGGCGACTGCGTGCTGCTGATCTGGCGGGTGCAGGACGAGTCGCTGCGCCTGGCCAGCCTGCTGCAGCACGCCCAGCGGCTGGGCCGGATCGGCGGGTTCGAGGAGGACGTCCAGAGCGGCGAGATCACCTGGAACAGCCAGCTCTACGAACTGCACGGCCTGGCGGCGGGCGAGCGGCCGATCCCGCTGGAGCACCTGCGCGAGCACGCCCACCCCGACGACGGCACGGCCATCGGCCGTTTCCTGCGCACCGTGCTCCACCAGCGGCGGCCCGCGTCCACCTCCTTCAGGCTCCAGCGCGGCGACCGGAGCGTCCGGCACATCCGCGTCGTCGCCGAACCCGTCTTCGGCCCCGACGACCGCATGATCGCCGTACGGGGCGCCTACCAGGACATCTCCGCGCAGCACTGGACCGAGGTCGCGCTGGCCGCCACCCGTGACCAGCTGGCCCATTCCGAGAAGCAGGCGGTCGAACGCAACCGGCTGACGCTGCAGCTCCAGCACGCCATCATGCCCCCTGCCCAGGGGCCCATGGAGGCCTTCGGACTCAACATCGCCGTCCGCTACCGCCCCGCCGAGGAGGGAGACCTGGTCGGCGGCGACTGGTACGACGCGGTCATCCTGCCCTCGAAGAAGATCCTGCTGTCCGTGGGCGACGTGGCGGGCCACGGTATCGAGGCGGCCACCGGCATGGTCGTCCTGCGCAACGCCCTGCGGGGCCTGGCCGCCACCGGAGCCGGTCCCGCGCAACTCATGACCTGGCTCAACCTGGTCACCCATCATCTGACCGACCACGTCACCGCCACCGCCATCTGCGGCCTGTACGACCCTGACACCAGGGTGCTGCGCTGGGCCAGGGCCGGTCACCTCCCTCCGGTCCTGGTGCGCGGCGGCGCGGCGGCCGAGATGCCGATGATCGGCGGCCTGATGCTCGGCGTGATCTCCGAGGCCGACTACGAGGAGGGAGACATCCAGCTGGAGCGCGAGGACACGCTCTTCATGTACACCGACGGCCTGATCGAGCGGCGCGACATCACGCTGGAGCGCTCGCAGGAACAGCTCATCGCCGAGCTCAAGCACCTGAGCCCCACCCTCGAGCACAGCCTCGATCAGCTCCTCACCTACAGCAACTCCGATACCGACGACGACACCTGCCTCATCGGCGTCGAGGTGCGCTGACGTACGACAGAGCGGGGTCGTCGTGCATGTGGGCCGCACCCTGGGTAGGGGTGCTGGTCAGCGTGCTGAACGGGGTGGCGATGAGAGAAACGGACGCGCCGGCTCTTACCCGCGTGCTCACCTTCGGGGTGGAAGAGGAGTTCCTCCTGGTCGGCGGCGTCACAGGGGAGACGGTCTCGCGAGCGGGCGCGCTGCTGGCCCAGGCGGGGGAGCACCCGTGGGCGACGGGCGGCGGTGGCTATCACGCCGAGCTGTTCGACACCCAGCTGGAATCGGCCACCGGGACCTGCACGGAGCTGGCGGACCTGCGCCATCAGCTGCGCCTGGCGCGCGGGCATCTCGCCGGCGTCGCGGAGGGCGCAGGACTGAGGCTCCTGTCCACCGGCACCCCGGTGCTGCGGGGAAGGCTTCCCGCGGTGGCCTCGGACGAGCGGTTCGCCCGCATCCTGGGAATGCACGCGGGCCTGGTCGCCGACTACCAGTCGTGCGGCTGTCACGTTCACGTCGGCGTGGCCGACCGTGACACGGCGGTGGCGGTGGTCAACCACCTGCGGCCGTGGCTGCCGACGTTGCTGGCGCTGTCGGCCAACTCCCCGTTCGACCGCGGCAAGGACTCGGGGTACGCGAGCTGGCGCATGATCGAACAGGCGCGTTTCCCCGGCGCGGGGGTGCCGCCGTGGTTCGCGTCGGCGGCCGACCACCAGCGGCTGGTGGAGCGGCTGGTGGACTGCGGGGTGCTGGCGGACACGGCCATGACGTTCTGGCTGGCGCGGCCCTCCGCGCGGCTGCCGACCGTCGAGATCCGGGCCGCGGACGCGGCCGCGACGGTGGACGAGGCGGTCCTGCAGGCGGCGCTGACCCGCGCCCTGGTCAGTACGGCGCTGGCCGACCTGGCCCTGGGGCGGGAGGCTCCGCGCGTCGACGGCTCGATCCTGGCCGCCGCGGTGTGGAACGCCGCTCGCCACGGCCTCGAAGGGCCAGGCGTCGACCCGTTCGAGGAGCGGCCGATCCCGGCGGCGCACCTTCTTCGCCTCCTGCTCGCCCGGGTGCGCCCTGCTCTGGAGGAGAGCGGCGATCTGCCCGAGGTGACAGCGCTCCTGGCCGGCGCCGAGCGGCACGGCACGGGCGCGGTACGGCAACGCCGGGCGGCGGCGGGCGGCCTGCGAGCCGTCGTGGACCTGCTCGCCACCCAGACCCTTTGCGGCACGCTCACCCCGGAAGAGAGGCAGACGCCATGACCAGCACGGCACCGTCACTGCCGGCTCCGCGCGGCCCGATGTCGGCCGCGCTCGTCGCCGCGCTCTCCGGCGGGGCGCCGCCGGCGTCGTTGCGGGCGTCCGCCGTGGACGCCGCGGATCCGTTCGGGGAAGATCTGCAGCTGGCCCTCTGCCTCTGCTACGAGCTGCACTATCGGGGCTTCGACGGGGTGGCGTCCGGATGGGAGTGGGAGCCGGCGCTCCTGGAGGTCCGCCGCACGCTGGAGGCGGCGTTCCTGTCCGCACTGCGCGCGGAGGTGGCCGGCGGCGACGACGTGGCGGCCGTCCTCGACGAGCAGCTCGTCGAGCCCGTGGACGGCGACGGCGTCTCCCACCACCTGCGCGACCACGGCGAGCTGTGGCAGCTGCGCGAGTACGTCACGCACCGCTCGATCTACCACTTGAAGGAGGCCGACCCGCACGCCTGGGTCATCCCACGGCTGCGCGGCCGGGCCAAGGCCGCCCTCGTCGCCGTCGAGTACGACGAGTTCGGCGGCGGGCGAGCCGAGATGATGCACGCCCAGCTGTTCGCCGACCTGATGGACGAGCTGGGACTGGACTCCTCCTACCTCGCCTATCTGGACGCGGTCCCCGCGCCGATGCTGGCCACGGTCAACATGATGTCGATGTTCGGCCTGCACCGGGCGCTGCGCGGCGCGATGGTCGGCCACTTCGCCGTGGCGGAGATCACGACGGCGCCCAGCGCCCAGCGGATGGCTGACGCCTTGGAACGCCTGGGCGTCGGCCCGCGCGGGACGTTGTTCTTCACCGAGCACATCGAGGCGGACGCCGTGCACGAGCAGATCCTGCGCCGAGACGTGATCGGCGACCTGCTCCGCACCGAACCCGACCTGGCCCAGGATCTCGTCTTCGGCATCCAGGCCACGAACCTGCTCGAGGAACGGCTCGGCGACCACCTGCTCGGCTGTTGGCGTTCTGACCCAGTTTGTTCCTCTTTGCGCAGTTCGTTTGCGGTGTCCGATTCGGGGTAGCCGTGCCTGATGTTCCTGCTGAGACCACCGGGCGTGTACCGCCCCCAAGGCGACACCTCGATGCTGGCCGAGGCGGTCGAGCAGATCGGCATCAGGCCAGGAGCCCGCGTACTGGACGTGGGCACGGGGACGGGCGCGATCGCGGTGCTCGCCGCCCGGACCGCCGTCGCCAGGGTCACCGCCGTCGACATCTCCCTGCGCGCGGTCCTGGCGGCCCGCCTCAACGTGTGGATACACGGGCTGCGGCAGGTGCGGGTGCTGAGGGGAGACCTGTTCACCCCGGTCGAGGGCGAGGTCTTCGACGTCATCCTGGCCAACCCGCCCTACGTCATCGGCAAGCCGGGACATCCCGGCAAGCACAGCCGCGACCGGGCATGGGACGCAGGCCCGGACGGGCGCAGGGTGCTCGACCAGATCTGCGCGCAGGCTCCTGGGCATCTGGCCGAGCGTGGAACGCTCCTCATCGTGCAGTCGGCGCTGAGCGGAGTGCAGCTGACGCTGAGCCGCCTGAGGGAGTCGGGCATGGAACCGGGCGTGGTCGCCAGCAGGCCTGAACCGTTCGGCCCGGTCATGCGGGCCAGGGCGGCGCTGCTCGAGGCCCGCGGGCTGATCGCCCCCGGGCAACGTCACGAGGAACTGGTGGTGATCCGTGCCGACCGAACCGACGCCGTCGTACCGCTGCGCGCCTGACCCGCCGAGAACGGCGGTGCCCACCCGGATCACCATGATCCCCGCTGGGCCGATCCTGGTTCCCGGGCCGGTCGAGGTGGTCATGGACGATGGCACCGTCGTGCGATCCGACCGCTTCATGGTCGCCCTGTGCGCGTGCAGGCGCAGCCGTCGCTATCCCTTCTGCGACACCAGCCACCGGCGTCGGGTCCGCACCAGGCCCACCGAGGGCGCAGGGGATGGCGGCTCGGTGGGTGAGTAGGTCTCCGCGAGGAGGCCGGTCCGGAAGGCTTCCGGGTTCGCAACAACCGGCCGCCGGGTCGCAACGTCTCCCGGCTCCTGGCGAAGCTCGGTCTCACTCATCGCACCCAGGCCGCCCTGCTCGCCCATCAGGCGGGCCGCACGGATGGGCCCGACCAGTACTCCAGCCGTGGATCGTGATGTCGCCGGTCAGGGCGGCGCCGACAAGCGCCGTTGTGACCGGGTGCCGCAGTCCGCCGGAGGGTAGCGCCCGGCTCGTGGGGAGCAGAGCTCACTGCCCGCGAGGCTGGGTGAAGCGCACCATGTTGCCCGAGGGGTCGCGAAAGGCGCAGTCGCGCACGCCGTACGGCTGGTCGATCGGCTCCTGCAGCACCTCGCCACCCGCGGCGCGGATGCGCTCGAACGTGGCGTCGCAGTCGCCGGTGCTGAAGATGACAGCGCGCAGCAGGCCCTTCGCCAGCAGTTCCGCCATGGCCTCCTTGTCGGCGGGCGAGGCGTTCGGGTCCGCGAGGGGCGGTTCGAGGACGATGTCCACGTCGGGCTGCGACGGCGCCCCGACGGTCACCCAGCGCATCCCCTCGAACCCGACGTCGTTGCGCACCTCGAGGCCGAGCACATCCCGGTAGAAGGCGAGCGCCTTGTCGTGGTCGTCGACGGCGATGAAGCACTGTGAAAGCGTGATGTCCATGCGGTTCACGCTAGGGCTCGAGGGCAGGTTTCGCTTCTCCATTCCTGACCGGTCGCGTGTAGATCTTGGCGACGCAGGCCGGGATGGCGGCGCCCTCGTCATGGCGGCGGGCCCGGTACGCGCTGGGGCTCTCGCCGACCAGCTCGGTGAACCGGGAGCTGAACGACCCGAGCGAGGTGCAGCCGACCTCGAAGCAGACCTCCGTCACCGTCAGGTCACCCCGCCGCAGCAGCGCCTTCGCCCGCTCGATCCGGCGCGTCATCAGGTAGCTGTACGGCGTCTCCCCGAAGGCGGCGCGGAAGCTGCGGGAGAAATGGCCCGCCGACATGAGGGCGACGCGCGCCAGCGCGGGAACGTCGAGCGGCTTCGCGTACTCGCGATCCATCAGGTCACGGGCCCGGCGCAGCCGGACGAGGTCCTCCAACGTCACGCGTCCAGCATCCCACAGCGCCGGTCGCCGCAGGTGGCGGCCCAGTGGCCCTTCCTGTGACGCCTCGGACCCATCCCCCTGACCGCCGCTGTCCGAGCGCCCCCGCATCCGTTCCGAAAGCTGGACGGGTGCGGCTCCGTGCCTGGCGAACACCGCGACCACCGGGAAGTCGCGGCGAACCCAGCGGCCCCCGTTTTCGGGGCACTCACAGATTCATAGTCTCAAGCGGCTCGCGGAGGAGTCGTAACGAAGTCCTCGGGATCGTCGTCCGGCAGCGACCACGCCAGCGTCAGCGCGGGCATGGCCGTGCCGAGCAGGAATAGTGCCGCGGTCATACTGCTGGTCAGCGATCCGGCCTCAGGCCGCCCGGCAACCAGCAGGCCGTAAGCGAGGTCGACCAGCATCAGCATGCCGAACGCCTGGAAGCTCCGGTAGTGCGCGGCATTGCGGAGTGGGGTCTCGCGCTCGTCCAGATCCCGGCCGTCCCCGGCCATCCGCCCGGTGAGGGACCGGAGGACGAACGCTCCGCCGACGCCCAGCGGCAGGCCCACCGCCATCAGCGCGGCGGATATCCCCAGGGTCGATCGCTGGAACAGCGCCGCCCCGGCGATCATGAATGCGAAGCCGAAGAGCACCGCCGCCGCTACCTGGCGGCGGCGGGCTCGGGTACGCGGCAGTGCGTTGCTAGGCATTTCTTACTCCCGATAGAGCTGTGTGGACAGTGGGGCGAACGGCTCGCGGCCGAAGACGGCCTCCACGGACTGCCGCTCACCTGGGCCCTGGCCACCCCGAAGATCGACGAACGGCAGGTGCTGATGGCTATTCTCGATCACGATCATGACCTGCTCGTCGACCGGCCCGGGCTGCTGATCGTCGCCGACAAGGGTTATGTGTCGGCCGAGCTGGACCGCTACCTGGAAGAGCGGGGAGTACGGCTGCTACGGCCTTCGTATCGCAACCGCATGCCCCGCCCGGGGCGAGCAGTTCCTCAAGCCCAGCCGTCAGCTCATCGAATCGGTCAACGACACTCTGAAGGGCCGACTCGATCTCGAGCTTCACGGCGGACGCAGCCCGGAGGGGGTCGGCGCGCGCATCGCCCAGCGCATCTCGGCGTTGACCGCCGCGATCTGGCACAACCGCGCCACCGGCCAGCCCATCACGCGATCACTGATCGCCTACGACTACTGATCAGACTTAGGACTTACTCGTCTAGCCGCGCTGACGGCGGCTGACGGGGCCCGGCTGGAGATCGCCGGCGACCCGGGCACGGTGCCCGCCGTCGTCGCTCGCACGGTCTACCGGGTGGTGCAGGAGTCGCTGACGAACGCCCGCCAGCACGCCCCTGGCGCGCAGGTCACGGTCACGATCGGCTACCCGGGACACCGGGCGGACGTCGAGGGCCCGCTGCCACGAGAGGAGATGACGCCGTGAGCCACTTCGTCCGATGAAGAAGCCGTCGCCATACTTTCTCGCAGCGGACTTGGCGGGAAGGTGAGCCGTTCGCCGGTCTGGTACGTCAAATGGACATGAAGATCTGGCGAATCGTGCTCCTGCCGGCACTCCTCCTCGCCCTGAGCGTGAGCGTCGCGCAGCCGGCTCAGGCGGTAACCCCGAAGACGAAGACGCTGGTCACGCTCCACAAGCAGGGCGGGTTCGCGGGGCTCGACGATCGCGTGATCGTGTACACCAACGGGTGTGTACGGCTGAGCCGCCGCACAGGGCCGACCGTGGACAAGTGCCTGACCAAGAAGGAAATGACGACGCTGCGCGGCCACCTGAAGCGCCTGCGCCTGGGGCGCTCCGAGGCCCAGCCGCAGGGAGCCGACTTCATCAGGTACACGGTCTCCTACGGGGGACACCGCGCCAGTCGCTACACGCTGACCACGTCCTGGAGCCCGCTGGTGCGGCACCTGGAGAAGGTCCTGGAGAAGTACTGGGCGCCGGACTGACAGCGGCGTGCGGTCCCGGAGCGGCCGATGCCCGCCGTCGGCGCGGCCCGCGCTCGGTGAGATGGGATCCAAGGCGCGGAGGACGGCCGGCCACGGCGTCATCGGTTGCTTCTGAAAGGCGGGGATGTTCGAGTACCACGGGTGGGTGACCATCCGCGAGACGGCCGGCGTCGAGGACGACGACGACGGACTGCTGGACGGGCAGGTGGCCGAGATCCGGGCCTGCCTGGCCGAGCTCGGCGACTACGGTCTGATCGACCTGCGCCGGATGAACGGCACGCCGTTCCTGCATCTGGCAGGGCAGCCCAACCACGACGGAGGGTGGAGCGACGTCCTCGTCGCTCTGCTCGCGCGCGTCGGGCGGATCGCGCCCGGCTCCTACGGGCTGCTCCACGTATGGGACGACGAGGGTGCCCACCCGAGCGGGTTCCGGGTCTTCCGGCTGGTGCGGGGCGAGGTGAGCGAGCACGCCGATACGCTGCTGTCGCCGGTGATCCCGACCTTGGAAGACCCTTGGCCGGAGGGCGGGTCAAGGAGCAGCTGACGGCTTAGGCGATGCCGGCCGTGGGGCGCCATAAGCCGGGTCTTCCGGCTTCCCGACATCATCGACCTCACCACCACCGCGGCCGTCGCAGGGTGACCTCGACCCCGGGACGGAACGGCTGGTCCCGAGGGTCGAGGTCCGCGATCACGGGGTGACGGGGATGTTGGTCAGGCCGCGAACGGCGTTGCTCACCGTGTTGGAGGAGTGGACGACGTTCGGATTGGCGGAGCACTTGGACGTGGACGTGATCTTGATGGCGTACTCTCCGACGCCGCCCAGGTCCGAGCGGTTGTCACGCCAGACGTTCCCGCAGCCGTTCGAGAACGACGGGCTGGTCGACGGGTTGTGCGTCTCGTACCCGTTGGCGAAGGCGCCGGGAGCGGCGAAGGTTCCCGTGTTGCCGTCGATCAGGTAGTTGACGCCCTTGGCGTCGATCCAGGAGTCGGCCGAGTTCTGGCCGCTGATCCCGGTGCCGTCGAAGGTGTTGCCCCTGATGACGCCGTCGAACGTGCCTTCCTTCACGTCGATGTGCTCGGCGGCGACGTTGGGGCCGAGCTGGTTGTTCAGCACCTTGACGCGGTCGGAACGGTCGGCTCCGCCCGAGTTGCCGTGGCAGCCCCAGTTGGAGTTGGCCGACCCGATGTAGACGGCCTCGCCGTACCCGGGCTGGACCAGGCCGGTGTGCGTGATCCTGGAGTTCTGGATCACCCCGTCCGCCGACGACCTCCTGAAGTGCACGGCCTCGTCCTCGACGTGATGCACGTACACCCCGTCGATGGTCACGTGATGGGAGTTGTCCAGCACGATGCCCTTCTTGGAGTCCTTGACCGTGAAGCCCGTCAGCTTCCAGTACGGCGCGCCGTACAGCCACAGGCCGTAGCCGGAGTCCCAGCCGCCACCGGGGGCGGGGCAGGAGGGGGCGGTACCGGACGGGCCGTCGTTGACCAGGACGGCGTTCGCCGGTCCTGTCAGGGTGATGGGCGCCGAGGCGGTCCCGGCGCGCTGGGTCACGAACGCGCCGTGGTACTCCCCGGACGCCATCCTGATCGTCTGCCCTGGCCGGGCGTTGGCCAGGGCGTTCACCAGTTGAGCCGAGGTCGAGACGTCGACGAGGGGGCCGCCGCCTGCCTGGGTGGTGGCGGTGACCGGCCCGCCCGCCGATGACGTGTTTCCGGCGGCGTCGCGGGCTTTGACGGTGTAGGTGTAGCCGGTCGAGGGGGTCAGGCCGGTGTCGGTATGGGTGGTGCCTGTGACCGTGGTGAGCAGGGTGTCGGCCCGGTAGAGGTCGTAGCCGGTGACGCCGACGTTGTCGGTGGCCGCGTTCCAGGCCAGGGAGACGCTGCTGGATGTCGTGCCGGTGGCGCGCAGGTCGGCCGGGGCGCTGGGAGGTGTGGTGTCGCCGCCCCCGGAGAGGGTGCCGTAGACCTCGAACTCCCACAGCGAGTAGCCGTAGGGGGTTCCGCGGGCTGTGCCGTACAGGCGGATGTGGCGTCCGTTGCCGGTGACGGTCAGGTCGTCGACGGCGCCGTCGCCGGTGCTGGTGGAGTAGACGTCGGTCCAGGTGGAGCCGTTGGCGGAGGTCTGGATCTTGTAAGCCTTGGCGTAGGCGACCTCCCAGGTGAGTTTGACCCTGCTGATGGAGGCGGTGGTGCCGAGGTCGACGCTGATCCATTCGAGGTCGTGGCCCTCGGCGCTGGCCCAGCGGGTGCCGGGATCACCGTCGACGGCCAGTCCCGGACCTGACGAGCCGTCCTCCACCGACGATGCGGTGGCGGGCCTGCCCCGCGACAGAGGCGTGTCGGCCGCCGCGTGGACGGGGACGGCGGGCGACAGCAGGCCCACGAGCACGACAGAGGAGAGGAGGATCCTCCTCACGTCAGGGCACCCAGTGGTTGTGAGAGGCCGTGATCATGGTCTGGAGCTGGATGCTCGCCGCGAAGTAGCTGCTGGTGTCGATCGGGGTGGCGAGCATCTTGTTCCACAGGGCGTCCAGCCATGCCTGGCTGCCGGAGTCGGTCATCGCCGCGACCGCGAACGGGGCGAAGTAGGCCGCGTCGTTGCCGCTGGAGATCTGCGTGCCGTTGAGCTTGTAGCCGATGGCGATCTTGTTGGGGTCGCCGCCGGTCTTGCTCTTGATCCAGGTGTTGAGCTTGCGGGCGGCGGCCAGCGACTTGGCGTCCCCGCTGGTGACGGCGTCGTCACCGATACGCCACGGCACCCGGCAGGAGTTCCACCAGTAGGCGCCGTCGTTCGGGTCCTCCAGTACCTGCCCTGGCGCCGGCCTGGGGGTGGTGTTGGTGTTGACCACGAAGTCGGGCAGCAGGCCGGTGTTCGGCGCGTGGTTCGACTGCAGGGAGGCGATCAGGTTCTGGTGCGCCGTGCGGATGGTGTCCCAGCCGGCGTCCCCTGTGGCCTTCCTGAAAGCGCGGAAGTGGTCGACCATCCAGTCCGAGGCGCGGGAGATGTAGTAGTACTGGTCGCCCGAGCTGGTCCAGTCACCCAGCTTGAGCAGGTTCGTGGCCGGGTTGACCTCGTCCTTCTTGATCGCGTTGATGTGCTTGATCGCGAGGTTCCTGTAGTTGTAGGTGCCCGCGCTGCCCCATTGCCGATCGGCCAGCAGCAGGCCGTAGGCGACGTCCATGTCGCCGTCGGTCGCGCCGTCGCCGCCGTTGACGCTCTGGCAGGAGGTGTTCTGTTCGGCGGCCAGCAGATCGGGGTTGATCGAGGAGGGGTGGGCCAGCATGTACTTGACCAGTCCGTCGAAGATCTTCTTGGCGTCCGGGTCGGCCCCGGCCATCGTCGCGGTGATCACCATGCCGTAGCCCTGGGCTTCGGCCACGTAGGGGTGGTCGGCGTCGGGGGAGATGACCTGGTACCAGCCGTTGCCGCAGTTCTGCTTGACGAAGGCGGCCTTCCACCGCTGGTAGTAGTCGATCACCTTCTGGTCCAGCGTGGCCTGGCTGCCCGAGGGCTTCAGCATCCCGGAGGCATAGGGGATGGTGTGGCTGCCGAACGGCACGGCAGGACCGGTGCCGCCTGCCTGGGTGGTGGCGGTGACCGGCCCGCCCGCCGATGACGTGTTTCCGGCGGCGTCGCGGGCTTTGACGGTGTAGGTGTAGCCGGTCGAGGGGGTCAGGCCGGTGTCGGTATGGGTGGTGCCTGTGACCGTGGTGAGCAGGGTGTCGGCCCGGTAGAGGTCGTAGCCGGTGACGCCGACGTTGTCGGTGGCCGCGTTCCAGGCCAGGGAGACGCTGCTGGATGTCGTGCCGGTGGCGCGCAGGTCGGCCGGGGCGCTGGGAGGTGTGGTGTCGCCGCCCCCGGAGAGGGTGCCGTAGACCTCGAACTCCCACAGCGAGTAGCCGTAGGAGGTGCCGCGGGCTGTGCCGTACAGACGCACATAGCGCCCGCTGCCCGACAGGCCGGTCAGGTCGTCCGTGGCGCCGTCACCGGTGCTGGTGGAGTAGACGTCGGTCCAGGTGGAGCCGTTCGCGGAGGTCTGGATCTTGTAGGCCTTGCCGTAGGCGGCCTCCCAGTTCAGCTTGACCCTGGTGACGCTCGCCGACGAGCCGAGGTCGACGCTGATCCATTCGGGGTCGTGGCCCTCGGCGCTGGCCCAGCGGGTGCCGGTGTCGCCGTCCACCGCTTTGGCGGCCTCCAATCCGGAGGCCTCCACCGAGGAGGCGGTGGCCGGCTTGCCGCGGGACAGGAGGGTGTCGGCGCTGGAATGTGCTTGAGCGGTGCCGGCGGACGCTGTGGAGGTCGGGAGTACGGACAGGGCCGCCAGGACGGCGGCGCTCAGGGCCACGCGGAAGGAAGGAGGCATGGGCGGGTCCTCTGGTGCGACGTATAGTTAGGAATATTTCCTAACTATCGCGGAGAGTAAAGATCTCCGCGCCGCAGCGCAAGACCCAAGCTTCGCCGTACCGGCGTCGACGGGGTCCCCGCGAGGAGCGCGACCGCGTCGACACCGGGACTGACCTGGTCATGGTCCGCGCCACCGCCGCCTTGAACGGCCTGGCCGTCCGCCCGCTCTACTGAGCTGCTTCCAGGTCGTCGATGTTCTCCCGGCGAAGCGAGAGAACGGCGGCCGCGGCACCGAGTCCGAGGACGCACGCGCCCATCCCCCAGGCGAGCCCCTTGCGCTCGCAGCTGAGGGCCGCGTCGACCGACAGCTTTCCCGGCCCGTGCACCGCGAGCGCCGCCGCCACCACGCCGAGCACGAGCGGGTACTCGAACCCGCCGTGCTGCGCCCACAGTCCCTGAGGCAGGTGCGCGGAGACGACCGCGTTGGTCATGGTGGCGATGAGGCCGGCCGAGGACACCGGCGTGGCCGCGCCGAGGGCGATCCCCGCGCCGGAGCCGAGCTCGCCCACGCCGGCGGCCAAGCCCACGAGCTTGCCCTGCGGATAGCCGAGCGAGGTCATCATCTCGCCGGTCTTGCCGGGACCTCCTCCACCGAACCAGCCGAACAGCTTCTGCGCACCGTGCCCCATGAGCAGCAGCCCGGTCGACGCGCGCAGGAGCAACACCCCGAGATCCTCCGCAGTCACCTTCATGCGTGGTTCTTACCCGCGCTGGCCCGGCGTTATGAGTGGTCCGAAAACAGGCAGACGAAATCTACTTTGTAAAGGGCCCGGGGCGGTCCGTCGAGCTATTCAGCGGACCAGAGACCCAGTCGAGAGCCCTGACCGCGTAGTCCTCGTAGCCGTCCCCGTTGAAGTCGATCACACGAGCCGCCGCGGGCTTGCCGTCGGCCGACGCCGTGCCGCCCGCCTGGGCCATCGGCACGACGACCGCGACGGTCAGCGCGAGTCGCACCGCTCGGCCGATGCGGGCGACGACGGGACGGTTCGTGGACATCATCACGCCACAATGATCCGGCCTCGAGCGGGCCGACGCGCGTGGTTCCCGCACTTCGCCTACGGACGGACGGCCGCGCTCCCTTTGCTCGCGGCACGCTTCGCCCTCCAGCGGGCGACGCCGTACGCGACGATCCACGGCAGCACCGTCAGCAGCAGGACGTACACGCCCACGAAGCCGATCACGTCACCGGGCTCCGGCGAAACTTCGTCGGGCTTGAACATCGCCACGGCCGGCACCCCGACCGTCACCCCGGGAACACCTGCGGAACACAGGAACGAGACTCTGCGAGCCCGGCCCCTGGCACGCCCGCACACCACGCCGAGAACGGCCATGACGAACGGCCCGAACGGCACCCAGAGCAGCACCAGGGCGTAGAGCAACGCGGTCCAGTCGTCGGCGTATCCGAACATCATGGCCGCCTCCGATGATCGACGATCAAGCGCCTCCGACGATACGGCCAGCCGGGAGAGCCCTCAACCACCGACCGGGCCGCGCGCAGGACTCCAGGGCTCCGCACAGCGCCACTCCAGGCAATGCGTCGGCAACATGACCGTTTTCGTCCGTCGGGGCCGGGGTCGCTGGTGGTTGGTGACTCCGCCGGAAACGCTCGGGATCATCGACGACATGTGGTTCCGGTGGATCACCGACATCGGGATGGCCGGTCCCGACCGCGGTCCGGGCGGCTCACCTGCTCCTGCCGCCCGGCTACGAGAGGCCGGAGCCGGTCTCGCCGGCCGAACGCCGCTCGGCAGGCTCCCTGAGCCGCGGACACCCGTCTTCGTCAAAGGCAGCCGCCGCGAGATGAACACCGTCCCACCCGTGGACTTCGCCTGCGCCTGTAGTCGTTCTTCGACAGGAGCCGGCGCCCAGGGGAGGTGGTCGCACGATGATCTCGCGGGAGTCCATGACGGGATGCCATGCGCGTCTCGGCCGGACACCGTGTTCCCGCCTTCCTACCGCTTGCGACCGTGCCCGTGGCCCTTGCCGTGCCGGACGGCCTTGCTCTTGGCGTGCTTGTGCTTCACCGACTTGGGTTTGATCTTCTTGGTCCGCTTCGGCGAGGTGCCGGCGACGCTGGAGGAGACGGTGACGGGGGCGGGCGCGGGACGCGCGTCGGCCTGATGGCGCCGCTTCGACGTGGTGGGGCGTCGTTCTTCGATCATCGCCTCGGCCTGCATGACACCGGTCAGCCTCTGTGCTGATGGGGGGACGATGTCGGCGGACGCGTCAGGGTGGGGTTCGCCGGGGGCGGTGCCCCACGACACGGTGGTGGCCACCACGCTGACGATCAAGGCGGTGACGACGGCCGCCTGCCGCCAGTGCACGGCGATCTGCCTGAGCACTGACGGCGACGGGCGCCGATCCCCGGCCGGCGCACGGTCGCGGCCGTCATCGGGACGAGTCGCCGCCGTCCGGCCGCCGTCGTCGGCGACCGCCGCCGGCGAGGTCGCGATCGGATCAGGGTGAACGGTCGCCTGCGCGGCGGTGGCCTGCTGTCCCCGGTCCGAAGAACCCGCCAGACGCAGCAGCTGGGCGTGCGCCTCGGCGCCGTCGGTACGTCGGTCGGGGTCCTTCTCCAGCAGGCCGGTGATGATCGGGGCCAGCGGCCCGGCCTTCGTGAAAGGGGCGGGATCGGTGGTCAACGCCGCGGTTATGGTGGCCAGGGCACTGGTGTGGGCGAAGGGGGCACGCCCTTCGACGGCCGCGTACAGGGTGGCCCCCAACGACCACAGATCGGCTGACGGCATGGCGGGCCCGCCTCGGGCGCGCTCGGGGGCGATGTAGGCCGGCGTGCCGACGACCATGCCCGTCTGTGTCAGCTGGGCCTCGTCGTCGACGCTGGTCGCCAGTCCGAAATCGGTCACGATCGCGTGGCGGTCGCCCGTGAGCAGGATGTTGGCGGGCTTGATGTCGCGGTGCACGATGCCGGAGGCGTGTGCGGCGCGCAGCGCGGCCAGGACCTCCAGCCCGATCCGGGTGACGACGGGCACGGGCAGCGGGCCGTGCTCGGCGATGACCTCGGCGAGGCTGGGCGCGGGAACGAGCTCCAGCACGATCCACGGCCGTTCGTCGGCCAGCACCACGTCGTAGACCGTGGCGATGTTCGGGTGGCTCAACCTCGCGGCGATGCGGGCCTCCCGCATCGTGCGCCCGAGCGACACCTCGTGCTGTGGTCCCGACCCGCCGGAGAGGATCACCTCCTTGATCGCGACCGCGCGATCGAGGAGCTCGTCATGGGCGCGCCAGACCCTGCCCATGCCGCCTCGGCCCAGTTCGGCCAGCAGCCGGTACCGGCCGGCCAGTAACCATCCCTCATACCGCGAAACGGACATGGCACCAGGCCTACCCGCTGGTGATCTCCTCATGCGACGCAATTCCGGCCGCCGCGGCCGTCGACCCCACCGCTCAGGTCCGGCCGTGCGGCCGAGAGGGAGAAGGGCTTCGCCCTGGTCGAGTTCGCCGGAGGACGCGCGGCCCGCCGCGGGCGGAGCCGCACGACTCCGGTCGAGCCGCCGGTGTGCGGGTCACCTTCGAATGGTGCGATACGCGTCGTCGTCGGAGATGTCGATCTTCGAGCGATCCGGCAGCGCCAGGGTGGCCGCGAGCCCGATCACCGCACCGATGATCATGAAGATGGAGATGGCCTGCCAGCCGTAGTCGTGCAGCAGCCAGGTGGCGATCAGCGGTGCGGGGCCGCCCGCGACGATCGAGGCCAGCTGGTAGCCGAGCCCCGCTCCGCCGTACCTGAGGGCGGTGGGGAAGCTCTCGGCGATGAGCGAGGCCTGCGGGCCGTACTCCATGGAGTGCTGGAGCTGCACGATCATCATCGTCAGCAGGATCACCACTGGTATGGCGGTGTTGAGCAGCGCGAAGTACGGGAAGGCGATCACCGCGAGCACGATCGCGCCGAGCGCGTAGATCCGGCGGCGGCCCACCCTGTCGCTGAGATGGCCGAAGTACGGGATCGCGACGAGCTCGACGGCGGCCGCGCAAGTGACCGCGGCGAACGCGAACGTCTTCGACATCCCGATGGCGTCGGCGGTGATGTAGGTGATGGCGAACGTGGTGTAGATGTAGAACGGCATCTGCTCGGAGACCCGCAGGAGCGCGCTGAGCACGACCTCCTTGGGGTGGCGCTTGATCACGTCGATGACCGGGAGCTTGGCCACCTGCCGGGTCTCCAGCAGCCTGGCGAACAGGGGCGTCTCCATGACGCGCAGCCGCACCCAGAGCCCGACGCCGACCAGGATCACGCTGGCCAGGAACGGCACGCGCCAGCCCCAGTCCTTGAACGCGTCGCCCGAGGCGATCGCCACCAGCGACATCGCCCCGGTGCCGAGGATGAGGCCGATGGGCACGCCGACCTGCGGCCAGCTCGCCATCAGGCCGCGCCTGCGCTGGTCGCCCCACTCCATCGAGAGCAGCACCGAGCCGCTCCACTCGCCGCCCACCGCGATGCCCTGCAGGATGCGGAGGATGACGAGCAGGATGGGCGCGGCCACGCCGATGCTGGCGGTGCCGGGCAGCAGGCCGATCAGCGCGCTCGACACGCCCATCATGACCAGAGTGATGATCAGGGTGGCCTTGCGGCCGATCCGGTCACCCCAGTGCCCGAAGACGGCGGCGCCGATCGGCCGGGCGAGGAAGCCCACCGCGTAGGTGGCGAACGCCGACAGGGTTCCCGCGTAGGGGCTGGACTCGGGGAAGAAGACATCGGCGAAGACCGTCGCCGCCGCCGTGCCGTACAGGAAGAAGTCGTACCATTCGATGGCGGTGCCGACGACGCTGGCCGTGGCCGCTTTCCTGACCTGGGATCGGTGTTCCGCCGCTGACAACCGGTTGCTGGCCATCGCCCGCGCCTCCTAAGCCCGGTTTTCCGGGTTGCCTACCCCGGCTTGACCAGGCGAAAATCGGCGTTGTCGGATTGTTAACGATAAATCGGCCCGCGAGCGGCCTATCCCAGGAGCAGGTTGAGCAGGACCGTGTCGGAACCACGGCTCCGGGGGCGGCCGCCATGGTGGTGGAGTCAGGAGGCGTCAGGTCTGGCGGGGGCCAGGATGCGCCACGCCCCCTGGCGTACGGTCCAGGTGCGGCGGGTCACGGCGGGGCCGAGCTCGCCGTCGGCGTTGACCGGCACGGGCTGTCCGGCGATCGTGATCTCCTTGGCCTGGTACGTGCGCACGTCGGCATGGCCCGGATGCTCGCCACGGCGCAGCCGTACGGCGAAGGCGAGGCGGGCCAGCGGCCCGGTGGCGAAGGAGACCATCACATCGGCGAGCCCGTCGTCGGGCCTGGCGGCAGGGGTGAGAGGCGTTCCACCGCCGATCGAGGTGCCGTTGCCGACGCCGACCATGAGGATCCTGCGCCGGCCGTCGGCCACCGGCGTGCCGTCGACGCTGACGCGCAGGCGCCACCCCCGCGTCCGCAGGCCCGCGATCATCGCGCCCACGGCGTAGGCCGCCCGCCGCAGCAGCGGCTTGAGCGGCGCGGCCTGCCTCGAGCCCTGCGCGCCGACGCCGATGTGCACGGCGTTGACCACGATGCCGCCGCGGTCGTCGGTGAGCAGGTCCATCGTGCGCGCACGGCCGTCCAGGACGACACGCGCCGCCTCCAGCGGGTCGAGGGGTAGATCGAGCGCGCGGGCCATGTCGTTGCCCGTGCCCATGGGAACCAGCCCGACCGGCCTGGCCTCCAGCTCGCCGCGCGCGGCCAGCGCCGCCACGACCGCGTGGAGGGTGCCGTCGCCGCCCATCACCACCGGGACGCGGTCGGGATGGCCGGCCAGCACCGGCCCGAGCTCCCCTGGATCTTCGCAGGTCACCACGTCGGCCCCCGCCTTCAGGGCGCGCAGAGCCGTACGGCGGCTGTCGTCGTCGGCCCCGCCGGCCGCCGAGTTGCAGATCACCAGCAGCTTCACAGACCCCTCCTCCGCGTCCTGATCACCTGCCCTTCCGATGGAGGTCCATTCACCTGCCGCACACGCTCCCTCCGCTCGCCTGGTCGACAGGGGGAGGGCCTCCAGCGCGAAACCGGGCGTGCTGCCATCCCGCGCCTTGCCAATCCATGGCGACACCTGTTATTCATTTAGCAGGTGTTGCAAGAGGAGGAGGGTTGGCATGGGCGCGCAGATCTCCCTCAGGCGGCCGCATCGGCCCCGGACCATCAGCTATCACGGCGTCGAAGCGGTTGCCGGATGGAAGGTGAAGCTGTACGGCATCGCCGTACACGCGGCTCCGCGCGCGGAGCTCGTCGCGGCGACCGTGCGGATCGCGGCGTCGGCGCTCCCGCAGCCCGCGTGGGACGAGGGCCGCTACGGCGTCGGGTTCGCCATCGCGCACGACGCGGCGGACCACTGCTTCGCGCTCGTCGACTGGTGGTCCGGCGAGAACGAGATCCACCAGCGGCTCTTCTCCGCGCCGCTGGACCGTCCCGAGGAGCTGCGGCGCCACCCGGGCGAGGCCATCGGCTGCGTCTGGGAGCTGGCGGTCACCGACTTCGAGCGCAGGGCGTGGCTCAGGCACGTGCTCGCCAACCCGGAAGGACCGGACCTGGACGCCTACGTGGCGGCCGACTTCGAAGGAAAGGTGTGAGCGATGGGCATGACGCTGGAACGGCTGGAGCGGTTCGGCGAGGCGTGGCGGAGGAAGGACCTCGACCTGCTGATGGAGTTCATGACCGACGACTGCGTCTTCCGCGCCTCTGTCGGGGTCGAGCCCGGCACGACCTTCCGTGGGCGGGCCGAGGTGCGGCGCGGCTTCGAGCTGATGCTGGCCTACGACGCGGGATACGAGTCGAGGGGCGGGGAGGCGTTCATCACGGGTGACCGTGGCGCCTCCCAGTGGTCGTACGCCAGGACGGGCGACGACGGGAGGGTGCAGGAGGTCCACGGCTGCGACTTCTTCCACTTCGAAGGCGACCGCATCCGGGTGAAGGACGCCTACCGCCGGGTTCACGGACACATCGGCGATGCTGCCGCCGGCTAGGCCCGAGGAGGTCACCGACCTGCCGGCGGGAATCGCGCTGCTGCACCAGTTCGCCAACAGCGAGGATCTGCGGTCGTTCGTCGTTCATGGCCGGCGGCTGGTCGCGCACGACGCTCTGGCCACGCCCGGCGACCTCGGACGCTGGCTGGGGGAGCACGACCTGCTGCCACCAGGACAGGCGGTCGATGAGAACCATCTGGCTCGCGCCAGGGCGTTGCGCGCCGCTCTGCGCGCGGCCCTTCGCCAGGACGAGCCGGGCGGTGAGGTCCTGCGAGACTTCCCGGTCGCGGTCACGCTGAGCGGGCATGGCGCGGAGCTGGTGGTCTCCGGTGACCCGGTGACCACGGCGCTGGCCCGGATCGTGGTGGCGGCGGTCACCGCGACAGCGGACGGAAGCTGGCGGAGGCTGCGGATGTGCCCGGCGCCCGACTGCCAATGGGTCTTCTACGACCGGTCCCGTCCAGGCCGGGCGCGGTGGTGCTCGCCGCGCCTGTGCGGTAACCGGATGAAGACCCAGGCCTACCGCCGCCGCGGCCCGGCGGAGACTCCGTGACGGCCACGCCGGCGAAGAGCACCCGCGGGCCGGCCCCGCGCCGACGACGTCACAGGTACTGGCCGGTCCTGTCCTCCACTGGCTCGTGCGAGGGGCTCGTCCGGATGTCGGAGGGCAGCAGCGCCCGTACGTCCTCGGCCGTCGGATCGCGCAGCGCCAGGATGCGTTCGGCCTGGAGCGCCACCGCCCGGTCGAGGAGGTTGCGGACGACGCGGCCGTTGCCGAAGGACTCGCCCCTCGGGATCGCCCGCAGCACGCGGCGGGCCTCCTCGCTCGCGCCGCCGTACAGAACGAGGCCGGCCGCCGACGCCATGTTCTCGAAGATCGCCACGAGCTCGTCCTCGGTGTAGTCGGGGAATCGCACCGTGGTGGGAAAGCGTGAGGCCAGGCCGGGATTGGCCGCGAGGAAGTCCGTCATCCTGCTCTCGTAGCCTGCGGCGATCACGACCAGGTCGTCTCGGTGCTCCTCCATCAGACGCAGCAGTTCGGCGATCGCCTCAGGTCCGTAGGAATTGAGCGAACCGCCCGGGGTGAGCGCGTACGCCTCGTCGATGAACAGCACGCCGCCGATCGCGCTCTCGACTGCCGCGCGCACCTTGGGCGCGGTCTGGCCGATGTACTCGGCGATCAGGTCGGCGTGCGAGACCTCGACCAGGTGGCCGGACGACAGCAGGCCGAGCTGCGCGTACGCCGAGGCGATCAGCCTGGCGACGGTCGTCTTCGCCGTGCCGGGGTTTCCGGTGAACACCAGGTGCCGAGTGGGCGAGGTGGCCGGCAGCCCCGCCGACCTGCGCAGCCGGTCGGCCTCGACCTCGGCCGTCAGCAGCCGCACCTCGCGCTTGACCGGCCCCAGCCCGACCAGCGCGTCGAGCGCGGCGAGCGGGTCGTCGGCCGGCTGGGTGCGCGCTCCGGCGCGGGCGGTGTCAGGGACGTCCTCGGCGAGGATCTCGTGCAGCGACTCGTCGCCGTCGATGACTCCGTCGGCCAGCAGCCGCCGCGACTGCGCGGCGACCGACCGCTCCAGCAGGCGGAGCGCGAGGCGAGCGCCCGCCGCTTCGGGCCGCGCCGCCCGGACGAGCCGGCCCACCTTGGCCAGAACCCCTTCGCGCAGGACGAATCCGGCCTCGGCCGCTTTGATCTCGTAGAGGGCGACCACCTGGTCGCCGGTGAGGTCGGGGAAGCGCACGACCTTCGGGAAGTACTCCGTCAGCTCCGGGGAGGACTTCAGCAGTCCGTTGACCGCGCCCTCCGGTCCGCAGAGGACGACCACCAGGTCTTCGCCGTGCGCCCGGATTCCGGCGAGCAGCGCGTCGACGACGTCGCGGCTGCGGGCCTTGTCGATGTCCACGCCGGGCCGGGCGAGATTCCCCGCGTCCTCGACGCACAGCACGCCTCCGAGCGCGCGGTCGACGGCCCGCCGTACGTTCACGGTGGCGTCCCCGATGTGCCCGCCCGCCAGGTCGGCGCGGTCGACGGTGACCAGGTGGCCCGAGGAGAGCAGCCCGAGCTCGGCCAACATCCGGCCGAGGACACCCGCGACCATGCTCTTGCCGGTGCCGGGACGGCCGGTGAACACCAGGTGCGGCGGCCGGGCGAGCTCGGGCATCCCGGCCTCGCGGCGCAGCTTCGCCGCCCGTGCCTCGGCGATGACGAGCGCCACCTCCGTCTTGACCGGCTCCAGCCCGAGACACGCGTCCAGCCCGGTCCGCGGGTGGCCGGGGTCGTCGGGCAGGTCGGCGATGGTCACCTTCACGGCGTCCCGCCTTCGCGCCGACGCGACGGCCCGCTCCGCGAGGTGTTCCATGAGACGGGCTCCGCGCAGGTTGAGGAAGCCGGCCAGCCGGGCCGCGGAGTCCGCCGCGTCGTCGAAGGCCGCCGCGCCCCGCCTGACGACCGCCCGCCGGAACAGCTCCGCCCGCTCGGCCTCGGTGAACTCGCGGGTGCGGGCGACGCGGAACTCGTGGTGCAGCGCCGGATTGACCTGCGCGAGCCTGACGTCCCCGCCCGCGCCGCAGGTGGCGACCGCGTGCAGGTCCGGTCGCTGCCGGAGCACCCTGCGGAGCTCTTCGAGAGCCACGGCGCCGCAGCGGCCGTGCTCGCCGATCCGGTCCAGTCCCTGCAGCACCAGCAGATCGCCGGACTCGAGCTCCCGTGTCCGCGACAGCACGTGCAGCGCGGCCTCGCTGGCGTTCATGTTGGCGAACACCTGGTCGGAGACGTAGACGACCTCGGGTGGCCCGTCGGCTTTCGCGAACGCGCGCCGCAGGATGTCGACCGCCGTCATCCGCCCCGTGCTGTCCGGCCCGGCCAGCAGCAACCGCGCCGGTCTCTTCGCGCCGTGCCACCTGGCCTCGACCACGTCGCGGACCGCCTCGGCCAGCTCCGGCTGGCCGACCAGCTCGGCGGCCGGGTCAGCGTGGGGCGCCTGACGGGCGATGAACTTGGCCAGCAACGGGTTGACGGCCTTGCGCGGCCCGCACAGCATGCGCAGGTCCCGCTGGAACGCGCTGACCGGCAGCGAGCTCTCCGGGTTGACCGCGGGCCCCGGCAGGCCCTGGACGGCGCCGGTGACCCTGATGGCCATGTCGAGCCAGGCGCGGCAGGCCTCGGCTTCCCCCGCGAGGACCCCGCGTGCAAGCCACGACCGCACCAGCGCGTGCCAGCCGTCGGCGTTGAATCCCTCGTGCAGCTGGGAGAACAGGGCTTGCACCTGGGTGTATCTCGCCATGCCCAGGCTCATGGCGAGCTCGGCGGGCACCTCGGTGATCTCGGCCTGCGCGAGCAGGCACGCCAGCGTCACCTCGTCCTCGAAGGTGAGGGCGGTGCCCGGCAGCGGTCCCGCGCTCGCCGCCCCCGGCACGTTCTCGATGAGACGGGTGTGCGCGGCCAGGAAACCGGAACAGGCCCAGTCCAGATAGCCCGCGGGCCCCAGCAGCTCGGGCAGTACGGCCAGCAGTCGCGGGTCCGCCCGCTCGGCCCACATCCGCGGCAACACCTCCAGCGGCGCGACAAGATCCTGCTTGGCCAGCGCTGGCTCCGCGGCGCGCAGGTCGTGCAGGGCGATCAGCGCCCTGCGGCGCGGCTCGAGCGGCTCGATGCCCGCGAAGACGTCCAGGCACCGGCGCGCGAGCCCGAACGCGAGCTCACGCAGTTCCGGATCGTCGCCGGTGCCGTCCAGCAACCAGTACGCGGGCGGCAGGAAGGGAGTGTCGGCCGACGACCACGTCCAGCCGCGGTTGGGTCGCCTCGGCTCCGCCACGAAGTCGCTCATCGTCTCGTAGGCGAGGTCGCACGCGGTGCCTCCGCACACCGCCACCGACCCGACGAGGAACTGCAGCAGGTACCACAGCTCCGCGCCGATCACGGTGGTGCCCTCGGCGAGGAAGTCGGGCAGCTCGACCGCGAGCGCCTCGGCCGCGGGATCGTTGTTCAGTGCGACGGCCCGCGCCCGAACCTGCTCGTACAGGCCGTCCGGGACTCGCCAGGGCCCGTAGGAGTACAGGTCCAGGACGGGTTCGTCGGAGAGCAGGAGCTGGAGGTTCTCCGGCAGGCTTGGGCGATCCATGGCCGGGATCTTACGGCCCGCGCGGCCGGTTGTAGGAAATCTACTTTGTAAAGGCGCCCGGCTCGGTCGGAGGTCAGTCCACCATCGCCTGGGCCCGGTCGCCGATCGACCGGAGGACGGCGTCGGGGACGACGAGGTCGGCCTTCGGGCGGGTGGTGGCGATGAGGTCGGCGTTGCGCTGGTCGGTTCCCAGCACCCAGGCCACGGCCGCGTCGTGGTCCTTTCCGAACCGCTCGTGGCGGGAGACGAGGCGGCGCACCCGCTCGTCGGAGTCGAGGTCGCAGTACCAGACCTCGTGGAGCCTGGGCCGCACGTGTGCCCAGTCGCCTTGGTCGAGCAGCAGGTAGTTCCCCTCGGTGACGACGAGCCTGGCGGCCCGGGGGATCGGGATGCTCCCGGCGATCGGCTGCTCCAGGTCGCGTTCGAACGCCGGTGCGTAGATCACGTCGTCCTCGTCCTCCCGAAGGCGGCGAAGCAGGGCCGCGTAGCCGGCGGCGTCGAAGGTGTCAGGGGCTCCTTTACGGTCGCGTCGCCCGAGCCGGTCGAGCTCGACGTCCGCGAGGTGGAAGCCGTCCATCGGCAGCTGTGCCACCCATTCCAGCGGCGGCAGACCGGCGGGAGGCGTCCGCCGCAGCAGGGCGACCAGGTTCTCGGCGAGCGTGGTCTTGCCCGACCCTGGACTCCCCGCGATGCCCAGCAGCGCCCGATGCCCGCCGCGGACGAGGGAGCGGGCCCGGTTCGCCAGGTCGTCGAGGGACGTCATCGCGATCGGCTCGTGTGGAGCTGGTTGGTGATGAAGGCGTGGGCGTGGCGCGCCAGGTCCTCGCCGTCGGACCAGAGGTTGCGCCAGATGGCCAGATCGTTGGACAGACCCCGCATCACGACCGCCGAGGAGAAGGATTCGAAGGTGATCGGCCCACGGTAGCCGATGTCCGCCAGCGCGTGGAAGAACGAGGTGAAGTCCAGGTGGCCGGAGCCGAGGTAGCCGCGGTGGTTCTCGCCTATGTGAACGTAGCCGAGCCGCTCTCCGACCTCGTGCACGGGCCGTACCAGGTCGTCCTCCTCGATGTTCATGTGGTAAGTGTCCAGATGGATGAGCACGTTGTCCTCGCCGATGTCGTCGGCCAGGACGAGCGCGTCGCGCGCGGTGTTGACGACGTTGGTCTCGTACCGGTTGCAGATCTCGAGGCCGAGCGTCATGCCGTGCTGCCGGGCCTCCTGGGCCAGCCGGCGCAGCACCGACACCACGTTGCGGCGTCCGGCGGTGGTCAGCGGGTGGTCGTACTTGCCCAGGGCGCTGTAGAGGGCGCCGGTGAAGTGGGTGCCGCCGAGCGCGCGGGTCACGGCGAGGGAGTCGTGCAGCAGCTTCTCGCCGCGTTCCACCACGGACGGGTCGTCGCTGGAGACGTCGGCGTCGAAGGCGAGGCCGCGCGAGCACGCCACGCCGAGGCCGGCGGCGCTCAGGGCGTCGCGTGCGGCGTCGACGTCGAGGTTCGTGGAGTCGTGCAGGGAGATCTCGAGGAGGTCGAACCCGGTGGCCTTGGTCTTCTCGATCGCGGAGGCCACCGAGGACGGGCTGGTGTCACCGGCCCAGACCAGGGCGTGCACACCGATCGGGTTGGTCGTGGTGTCGTTGGTCATCAGATGGGTGCTTCCTTGGGTTGCTCGGGATGTGTTCAGCGGCCGACGGCGCCGGTGATGAGGGCGACGATCTCCTCGCCGGTCGTCTCGGCCGTACGGCGTCCGCCGACGCAGCGACCGGCGCGCATCACCCACACCTGGTCGCTGAGCCGCATGACCTGTGCGAAGTTGTGGCTGATGAGCAGGACGGAGTGCCCCTCGTCGCGCATCCTGACGATGAGCTCCTCGACACGCGCGGTCTCCTGGACGCCGAGGGCGGCGGTGGGCTCGTCCATGATGACGAGCTTGGAGCTGAAGCCGGCCGCGCGGCAGATGGCGACGGCCTGGCGCTGACCGCCGGAGAGCCGCCGTACACGAGAGCGGACCGCGGGCACGTTGACGGCGAGCGTGGAGACCATCTCCCTCGCGCGGACCTGCATGGATCGCCGGTCGAGGACGGCGACAGGGCCGAAGCGGCGGACGAGCTCGCGGTTGAGGAAGAGGTTCTGCCAGACCGTGAGGTCTTCGACGAGGGCGAGGTTCTGGTGGACGGTCTCGATGCCGGCCTCCCTGGCGTCCTCGGGCGAATGGAAGTTGATCTCGTCGCCGTCGAAGACGATCCGCCCGCTCTGCGCCCGGTGGATCCCGGAGACGCAGCGCACCAGCGTGGACTTGCCCGCGCCGTTGTCGCCGACGAGGGCGGTGATCTCCCCGCGGCGCAGTGTCAGCGAGACGTCGACGAGGGCGCGCACGTTGCCGAAGGACAGTGAGACGTTCTCCGTACGCAGCAGCATGTCGTCGCGTGCGCCGGGCTGGAGCTGATCGGTCATCGCTGAAACCTCGTCAGGAGTGCGGCCAGCACCACGACGATGCCGACGGCCAGGGGCTGGTAGAACTGCGAGACGCCGAGCAGGGTGAGCCCGTTGACCAGGGCGATCAGCAGCAGGGCGCCGATGACGGGCCCCACGATGGTTCCCCGCCCGCCGAAGAGGCTGACCCCGCCGAGCACGACGGCGGCCACGGAGTTGAGCAGGAAGGCGGTGTTGGCGGCCGGCTCGGCGGCACCGATGCGGGCGACCAGCAGGATCGCCCCGAGTCCGGCGAGCACGCCGCTGATCGTGTAGACGGCGATCTTGATGCGCTGGGTGCTGATCCCCATCGCCGTCGCGGACTCCGGTGCCCCGCCGGTGGCGAGCAGGTGAGTGCCGAAGCGGGTGTGGAAGAGAGCGGCGTGGGCCACCACGGCGACGACGAACGCGATGATGACCGACCAGCCGAAGATCCCGATGCCGCCGGTCGACAGGCTCAGCAGGGCCGGGTCGATGATCGTCACGGGCTTGCCGTCGGCCAGGATCAGTGCGAGGCCGGAGGCGGCGGAGAGCGTCCCGAGTGTCACGATGAAGTCCGTGATCTTCCCTCGCGCGATGATCACGCCGTTGGCCACGCCGACCAGGCCCGAGGCGACGACCGCCATGAGGCACGAGAGCGGCAGTCCCCACCCCGCGGCGTAGGACTGGCCGAAGGCGACCGCGCCCAGGGTCATGGTCGAGGCGATCGACAGGTCGATGCCCGCCGTGGCGACGACGAAGGTCTGGCCCACCGAAAGAATGATGAGGATCGCCGCGGCGACCAGCATGGACGCGATGTTGCCCGCGCTCAGGAACGTCGGGTTCAGGACCTGGAAGACGATGACGAGGACGACCAGCCCGACGAGGGCCGCCCACTCGGCCCAGAAGCCGACATCCTTCAGCTTGGTGGACCAGGCCTCGTGCTCAGGTGCCGCGAGCGTTGCGTTTGCCATGGATGTCCTCCTTGTCGCGGCGGGCCGTGCGCGCCGGGCGGGCCGGGCGCCGGGCGCTCGCCGCGACGGTGAGCTGCTACTGGATGAGGGTCTTGAACGGGTCGTCGTAGGCGCCGAAGGGCTTGGGTGTGGCGGCCAGCGCCTTGTCGGCGGTGTCCTTGGAGACCAGCTCGACGGGGGCCTTCACGTCGGGTGGCAGGGGCTTGCCTGTCGCGGCGGCCTGGCAGGCCTCGACGCCCATGAGGCCGATCGCGTACGGGTACTGGGCGACGGTGCCGTCCAGCGTCCCGGCCTTGACCGCCTCCAGCGCGTCCTTGATGCCGTCGACGCTGATCACCTTGATCTTGCCCGTCTTGCCGGAGTTGGCGATGGCCCGCGCCACGCCCAGCCCCATGTCGTCGTTGGCGACGAAGAAGCCCGCCAGGTTCGGGTTGGCCCGCATGACGTCCGTCGCCGCGGTCAGCGCCGTCTGGCGGTCCCAGTTGGCGGCGACGGTCTGCACGACCTTGAGCTTGGGGCCGATCCCCTGCTGGAACCCCTCGACCCGGGCGGCGCTGGTGACGTCTCCCGCGATGCCGCCGACCACGGCGAGGTCGCCGCCCGCGGGCACGAGCTCGGTCATCCGCGCTCCGGCCATCTTTCCCGCTTGGACGTTGTCGGTGCCGATGTAGGTGGCGAGCTTGACGTTGGCGCTCTTGGCCGCAGTGGCGTCGACCGGGCTGTCGATGTTGACGACGGTCTTGTTCAGCACGGAGAGCCGGGCCAGGCCCTGGATGAGGTTGGTGCCGGAGATCGGGTTGACCACGTAGCAGGAGAAGTCCTGCCCGGCGAGGCCGTTGAGCTTGTCGGCCTGGCCGGTCGTGTCGGTGATGGAGTTGGCCGCCTGGACCGTGACGGGCACGCCGGCCGCCTTGGCCTGGTCGTTGATGCCCTGCTCCATCGTCTGGAAGAAGGGGTTGTCCAGGCCCTTGATGATGGCGGCGATCTTCGTTTGGGTGCCTGCCGCGGCGCTCGCGCCGGTCGTGTCGCTCGCGCCGGTCGTGGCGTTCGTGTCGGCGGATCCGCTGGAGCCGCAGGCCCCGAGCACGAGGGCGCCCGCGGTCACGACCGCGCCGACTGCCGCCGCGCGACGGCCTCTGGTGTTCACGTGCATTCGGGTGCCCCTTTCGGCGTTGGTGTGATGACCGTAAAGCCACTTCCGTAGTCAAACAAGATGTCTTTCGACTTTTTATGTCGAAACATCCTTGACTTACGCATAGCGCAGTTCATAGCTAGAGTGGTCGGATGCACAGGATGCACACGCCGGGCATCGTCGCGGCGCGGATGGGGGTCAGCGCCGGCGAGATCCTCAGCCTGTTCCGAGACTCCACAGACGGCCTCACCAAGGCCGAGGTCATGCGCAGGACCGGGCTCTCGCGCACCACGGTCAACCAGCGCCTGGACGGGCTGCTCGCCGCAGGTCTGCTGATCCCGGCGCCGGAGGACGCACGCACCCGGGGCCGCCCCGCCGGCCAGTTCATCGTCAACCGCGGCCGCGGGATGCTGCTGGTGGCCGACATCGGCGCCACCGGCCTGCGCGCCGCCCTGTGCGACCTGGGCGGGGAGGTGCGCGCCGAGCTAGAGACGCGTGCCGACGTGACGGCGGGCCCTGAGGCGATCCTGTCGATCGTCGACGAGCTGTTCGCCCGGATCCTGAAGGACGGCAACCAGGACGCCGCCTCGGTGCTCGGCGTGGGCATCGACGTTCCCGGCCCCGTCGACTTCGCGACCGGGCGGGTGGTCAGCCCGCCGATCATGACCGGCTGGGACCGCTTCGACATCCCCGGGTGGTTCGGCTCCCGCTACGGCTGTCCTGTCCTGGTCGACAAGGACGTCAACGCGATGGCCTTCGGGGAGCAGCGCCTGCGCTATCCGGATGTCCCGCACCTGCTCATGGTCAAGATCGGCACGGGGGTCGGCACCGGTCTCATCGCGAGCGGGCAGGTGCACCGTGGCGCCGACGGCGCGGCAGGCGATGTCGGCCACATCCAGGTCACCGTCGACGGCGTGACCGAGCCGCCCGTGTGCCGGTGCGGCAACGCCGGCTGCGTGGAGGCCTACGCGGGCGGGTGGGCCCTGGTCCGCGACCTGCGGGAGGCGGGCCGCGACGTCGTCACCGTGGACGACGCCGTGCGCCTGATCCGCGCCGGCGACCTCGTCGCGGTACGGCTGGCCCGGCGCGCGGCCCGCATTCTCGGCGGCGCGATCGCCGACACGGTCAACCTGTTCAACCCGCGCGTCATCGCGATCGGCGGCCAGCTCGCCCACACCGACGAGCAGCTCTTCGCCGGCATCCGCGAGATCGTCTACCGGCGGTCCCTGCCGCTGGCGACCCGCAACCTCCAGATCGTCCGCAGCGACCTCGACCCCCACGCGGGGATCCTCGGGCTCGCGCAGCTCCTCGTGGACGGGATCTACACCCCGGAGCGGGTTCAGGAACTCGTCGACGGAGCGGTGGCCTAGCCGGGGCTGGTTCCGCGGATCGAGGAAGCGTCCAGGCTCAGTCCAGATGGAACACTTCCTCCAGCGAGAGCATCTCTTCGTCGGGGCGGCGACCGTCGAGCTCCTCGAAGAACGGCGCCATCTCGGCCTGCCAGCGGGCGTTCACCTCGGTCCTGGCCATCGCGGCGCGGGCCGCCTCGAAGTCCTCGGTCTCGAGGTAGCCGACGAGCAGCCCGTCCGGGCGCAGGAACAGCGAATAGTTGCGCCATCCCGTGCGGCGCAGCGCGTCGAGCATGTCCGGCCAGACGGCCGCGTGGCGTTCCCGATACTCCTCCAGCCGCTCCGGGCGGACTTTCAGGAGGAAGCAGACGCGTCGCATGAAGCTCCCGGACTAGAAACGTTTTAACACCTTCCCTCTCGACCCTATGAGCCATGCTCTGCCGTCGTCAAGGGGGTGGCGGGGCGCCTTCTTTGCACGTTTTAATCATCGGGGTTCCTCCAGGTACGGGAGGGGCAGTGGGGCTGGCCGACTGGCTCGCCCGGACAGGTGCGTGCTGGTGGCCGCTCGCGTGTCGTGGACCGCGAACCAGTCCGGGAAGGTCTGGAGAGTTGAACCTCCACACGTGATGGCGGCTTTCTCAGCCGGCGGAGTGCTGGAAGCCGCGCAGGATCGCGGCGAGCCCCAGCTCGAAGTGGTCGTCGAGGGTGGTGGCGTCGGCGGCTTCGGCGAGCAGCTTGTAGTCGGGGCTGCCGGGCCGGGGTTTGCGGCTGCGCCGGCCACGCCGATGCCGGTGATCTCGCCCAGCTCGCCCGAGCCGATCAGCTCGCGCAGCGCGGGAACGGCCGTGGAGCCGAGGTTCTGGAAGCCGACCCGGCAGGCCAGCCCGGTCTCGCGCACCGCCGCGGCGATCCGCTCGAAGCCCGCGAGCGACGCGGCGGGAGGTTTCTCCAGCAGCAGGTGAGATCCGGCGCGCAGCGCTGTCACGGCGAGATCGGCATGCGTGTTGATCGGGGTGCACAAGATGGTGATCTCCGCGCCGGTGCGTTCGATCAGCTCGCCGAGGTCCTCGGGCCTCGCCTGTTCGGGCGCGCCGAGGCCCTGCAGCCAGGTGGCGTCCACGGGACGGACGTCGCAGACGCCGACCAGCTCCACCGGTCCTCCTGCGGCCAGCGCGCGCACGTTCTCGAGGTGCTAGCGGCCGTGACCGTAGGCGCCCGCCAGCACGACTTTGGTCAGCTCCATGTCAGCCCCAGCCCTCTGGCGCCCGCCGAACGCAGCTCGGCGCCCTCGATCACGACGGGATACGGCGCGGCCAGCAGGCCCAGGTCGGTCAACGTGGCGTCCTCCACCTTCTCCACCATGGCCGGATGCGGCAGAGCCAGGGCCAGCTGCCCCGACAGCTCGGTGAGCAGGTGCGGGTGAACCGGCACGTCGAAGGCGTGGGCCAGCCCCGCGATCCGCAGGAACGGGGTGATGCCGCCGACCCTGACCACGTTCGGCTGGACCACGTCGCAGGCGCCCGCTGTCAGCAGGTCGCGGAAACCGTGAACGGTGTAGACGTTCTCGCCGACCGCCACGGGCACGTCGATGCTCCGGCGCAGCTCCACGTGCGCGGCCAGGTCGTCGGCGGGCAGGGGCTCCTCGATCCAGTGCAGGTCGTACGGCGCGAGCGCGGCGATCGCGCGACGGGCGCGGTGCAGGTCCCACCGCTGGTTGGCGTCGATCATCAGCGTCGTGGCGGGGCCGACGGCCTCGCGGACCGCGGCGACCCGCTCGACGTCCTCGGCCAGATCCGGCCTGCCCACCTTGATCTTGACGGCGCGATGGCCGGCCGCGATCCAGCGTCCGGCCTGCTCGACCAGCTCGTCCAGGGAGTAGTGCAGGTTGACGCCGCTGCCGTACACCGGGACCGTGTCGCGGCGGGCGCCCAGCACGTCGACGAGCGAGGACTCGCCGCAGCGCAGGTCCCACAGCGCCAGGTCGACTCCGGCCATGGCGATCGTGGTCAGCCCGCCGCGTCCCGCCTCGCTCAGGTGCCTGGACAGCCGCTCCCACGCCGGTTCCGGATGGGCGGGCATGCCGGTCAACGCCTCGCGGATGTCGTCGTCCAGGAGCGCCTTGACGGCCTTCGCCCCGATCTGCGGGGTCCACGAGAACCCCGTGCCCACCCGGCCGTCCTCCAGCGTGACCGTGCAGACGATCACATGGTTGTACGGCACGTCGGCGCCCCACGGCCTGCGCAGCGGCACCGAGCGCAGCTCCGTCACCAGTTCCTTGATCATGCCGCCACCAGCGAGAGACCGGTTTCGATGAGCGTGTCGAGGTCGGTCAGCGGCGGCAGCACCGGGCCGACCTCCAGCCCGCGCAGCCGCGGCCGGTCCACGTCGCCCAGGCCGTCCTTCGGTCCGATCGCGCCGGGGACGCGGGCCGGTTCGACCACGTCGGCGGGGTCGAGGACGACCGAGTCGCGCTGGTGGACGATCACCGGCGGCTCGGCGGCGACGGCGCCGTCACCGTCGAAAGGTGTCACAGGGAGGAACAGGACGCCGCTGAGGTTCATCGTCAAGGCTCCTTCAGGAGTGTTCGGTGCGCCGGCTGCGCTTGGCCTGCCGGCCGGCCGCTCGGCCTCGGCGGGGGAGAAGGCGGGAAGAGCGCAGGTGAGAGCGTCGGCGGGGAGTCTGCCCACGGCTTTCCTTCCGGTACTGCAACCAGTTGCACAAAACAGTGTCGGCCAAGGCGGATGACGTCAAGAGCCTCATCACGGCAACCCCCTCGAACTGCGTACCTCTCCACCGGGAGATCGGCTGCTCTTCGGCAACCGCTAGCAAACCGGCACTGATCGCGAGATTGTTTTCGCGATGACCTACGTCCAACGCGGCCATCGCCGGCTGAGCGACCACCAACCATCTCCGCCGTACGGCTCGCGCGGCCGTGCGGCGGCCACTCGGGGAGAAGAGATGAGATACGCCCTCGTCGGGCTCGGCCACCGCGCCCAGATGTACGTCGACGCGCTGCTCGGAGACTGGCGCGACGCCGGTACGGTCGCCGCGTTCTGCGACACCAACCGCACGCGCATGGACTACTACGTCGAGCGGGTCGGCGCTCCGGTGCCCTGCTTCGCGCCCGGCGACCTCGGCGCGATGCTGAAGCTGTGCGACGCGGTGGTCGTCGCGACCGTGGACGCCACGCACGCCCGCTACGTCGTCGCAGCGCTCGAGGCCGGCCCTCTGGACGGGATCCGCAGCGTCATGGTCGGCGCCTCGGCCAACGAATCGATCCGCACCGGCAGGCCCGTCCACCTGACCGACGGCGGCACCCGCATGGCGTCAGCCGGCCTGTGACGCGCGAGCACCTGCGGCACCTCGGCGAGTTCTCCGGGCTCGCCAGGATCGCCGCCGAACAGCGCGCCCTGTTTCCAGTGCCGGGGCCCGGCCTGCGGGTGCGGGCCCGCGACCTGGTGGGCGTCCTCGACCTGACCGCCGACGACCCGCGCGTCGAACGGACCTGGATTTCCGGCGCGCTGTCGGGAGAGAAGCTCTCGTGGCACTTCGGGTACGGCCCGCTGCGCCCCCGCGAGCCGGATAGCGGGGCGCTCCACTGCCACGCGGGCATGAAAGGGGCGGGCGAGTAGAAGATCGCCGACTCGCCGTTGAAGGTCTTCGGACGCTTCGCCGCGTCGGGGACGCGCCTCAGCGTGAAGCCACGATCGTGGCGAGCGCGAGGCAGGCGGCGCCGCGGGCGTGCGCGCTGTCGTCCCACCGCCGGACGATGATGTCCAGCGCGGACAGGACGCCGCCCTCGACCGCGGGGCGGAAGCCTGGCTCCAGGTACGGCCACAGCACGTGGCTCTCACCGATCACCGTCAGCGCGCGCACGGCCAGCACGTTCACCACCCCCGCCACGGCCCTGCCCAGGATGGCGCCGCGCTCGGCGAGCAGGTCGCGGATGCCGGGCGCGTCGCGTTCCGCCAGCCGTACCAGGCCGGCGAGCGTCAGGTCGGCGTCGGCCAGCCCGCGTGCGTGGGCTTCGGCGATCAGCGCGTCGGTGGCCAGGTAGGCGTCCAGGCAGCCGCGGCGGCCGCACACGCACGCGGGCCCGTCGGGGCCGATCGGCACGTGACCGAATTCGCCCGCCACCCCGTCGGGCCCGCGGTGGACGCGCCTGCCGAGGACAATGCCGACGCCGACGCCGTCGCCGATGGCGAGCACGAGGAAGTCGTCGTGGTCGCGGCCGGTGCCGAACAGCAGCTCGGCCGTGGTGCTGGCCCTGGTGTCGTTGTCGATGAGCACCGGCACGGGCAGGCGGGCGGCCAGCAGCGGGCGCAGCGGCAGGCCGGTCCAGCCCAGACGCGGCGACAGCCGCAGGCTTCCCGCCGCGCGGGACCTCGGCCTGGCCGCGGCGGGCGCGCCTGGGTGCTGTTCGCGATCATTCTACTGGTGACGGCCGTACAGTTCGTGGGCCAACGACGCTGGGTGCACTATGAGAGCTAGATCCGTCGTGTCCCACGCGCTGCTGGCGGCGGTCGCGCTGACCTTCCTGTATCCGCTGATCTTCGCGGTGGCCACCGCGCTCAAGCCGCCGGGCGAGACCTTCGCCACGACGTCTCTGCTGGGTTCCGAGCTGCGCTGGCGCAACTTCTCCGACGTCTTCGCGTATGTGCCGTTCCACCGCTACATCATCAACGGCATGCTCGTGGCGGGCGCGGGAACCGTGGTCGTGCTGGCCGCCTCGGCCCTGTCGGCCTACGCTTTCGCCGCGCTGCGCTGGCGGGGGAGGGAAGGCGTGTTCCTGCTGTTCATGGCCACGCTGATGGTGCCGCAAGAGGTGCTGGTCGTGCCGATGTTCCTGCTCATGCAGGCCCTCGGCTGGGTCGACACCTACCAGTCGCTGATCTTCCCCTGGGCTTTCACCGCGTTCGGCGCCTTCCTGCTGCGCCAGTTCTTCAGGAGCGTGCCACGCGAGCTGCGCGAGGCGGCCAGGATGGACGGCGCGGGCGAGCTGCGCACCTTCCTGCAGATCATGCTGCCGCTGGCCAGGCCCGCGATGGGCGTGCTGGCCGTCTTCACCTTCATCGGCTACTGGAACAGCTTCCTCTGGCCGCTCATCATGATCAACGACGTCACCGAGCGGGGCACCGTACCGCTGGGCCTGCAGCTGTTCTTCGGCCAGAACGGCAACCAGTGGCACCTGGTGATGGCCGCCTCGATCATCTCCGTCCTGCCGACCCTGCTGCTGCTCATCGCACTGCAGAAGCACCTGGTCAAAGGCATCGCCGCGGCCGGGCTGGCCGGTCGTTGAAAGGAATGCATGCTCACCTTCGACAGACGTGTCGGACCCGACCTCGGACCTGACGCGCCCGCCTATCCTCAGCACGAGATGCCTTCCTGGTATCGCGACGCCAAGTTCGGCGTGTTCGTCCACTGGGGCCTGTACTCCATTCCCGGCTGGGCGCAGCCCCGGCTTCCCGGCGAGCACGTGCCCGTGGAGCTGGAGTACCACCACCACCAGTACGCCGAGTGGTACGCCAACACGGTCCGCATCCCAGGCTCGCCGACTCGCCTCCTGCACGAGCGGGAGTACGGCGTGGGCACCTCGTACGAGGACCTCGCCGACTCCTGGACGGTCGAGAAGTTCGACCCGCGCCAGTGGATGCGGCTGTTCGCCGACTGCGGCGCCCGGTACGTGGTGCCCACGGCCAAGCACCACGACGGCTTCTGCCTGTGGGACACCGCCACCACGTCCTTCAGCAGCGCACGCCGCGGCCCCCGCAGAGACCTGATCGCCGAGCTGGCGGGGGCCGCACGCCAGGCGGGGCTGCGATTCGGCCTCTACTTCTCCGGCGCGCTCGACTGGCACGTCTCCGACTTCGCGCCGATCCGGTCGGCGACGGACTTGTTCACCCTGCGCCGCAACGACGAGGCGTTCGCCAGGTACAGCTTCGACCAGGTCACGGAGCTGATCGGCAGGCACGCTCCCGACGTCCTGTGGAACGACGTCGACTGGCCCGACTCGGGCAAGGCGACCGATTCCTTCAGCCTGCGGGCGCTGTTCGAGCGCTACTACGAGCAGGTGCCCGACGGGGTGGTCAACGACCGGTGGGGGGTGCCGCACCTGGGCTACCGCACCCGCGAGTACCACTCGGAGGAGCGGGTCACGCCCTGGGTGTGGGAGGCGACGCGCGGGCTCGGGACGTCGTTCGGGTACAACAGGGCCGAAGACGACCGTCATCTCATCGGCCATGGGGAGCTGGTGCGCCTGCTGGTCGACACGGTCGCCAAGAACGGCAACCTGCTGCTCAACATCGGCCCGCGAGCCGACGGCTCGCTGCCGGAGGCTCAGGTCGCGCGGCTGCGCCACCTGGGCGACTGGCTGAAGTCGCACGGCGACGCGATCTACGGGACCAGGCCGTGGGCCCGGTACGCGGAGCCGGTCGGCGCTCCGGTCCGCTACACGGTGAGTCCGGACGGCGTGCTCAACCTGATCGCCATGGACCCGGCGGCGGGATGGGTGCGGGTCGCGGAGGACCTGGTCGAGAGCGCGAGGGCCACGGCTTCGTGGGGTGATGTGCCCGCGGTCGTGGACGCTTCGGGTCACGTGGCGATCCCACCGGGGCTGCGAGGGCTGCCCGCCGCTGTGCTGACCCTGCGTCCCGCCCACCCGGGCGCCGCCTGATCGCCACCCGCCACGGTTGATCGTCCTGCTCAGCGGTGCGCCGCTGGGGGAGAGGGGGAGAGGCGCCACGGGTGGCGGCGCACGGGTCAGTCGGCCGGGCTGTGCCGCGCCGGCGACGGGGCGAACGTGCGCAGCAGGTAGCGGCGCTGTCGGTTGGTCAGCTCGCCCACACCGGCATCAGCAGCGATCTTGCCGGTTTTCAGCAACCTGCCGACCTGATCGGCGCTGCGGCCGGGCAGCCCCTGCAGCAACCAGCCGATGGGGACGGTGGTGGCGTCGGCGCGCCGCAGCAGGTCGGCCATGCTCAGGCTGCCGCCGGCCACGGCTTGGCGCAGCTGGTCGCGGCTGGTCATGGACGCCGCGCCGTGCGGGCCTGAGGCCACGGTCTGCGGGACGGGCAACCGGCCGCCACCGGTGTGGGAATCCGACCTTGCGGCCGCCCCGGTGCCGTCCACCTGGGCGTTGGTCACGGTACGGCCCGCGGGACCGGGCGCGGGGGCGTAGGCCTTGGGCGGCGGGCCGTCCTCGAGCATGGATTGGGCCGACAGCAGCAGAACCGTGGTGGCCAGCACCGCCACCGCCGTGAGAATCACGTGACGGCGCGACAGGCGGCCGCCGCCGGCAGTGCCGGCCAGCTTGAGACCGACGACGGCGGTGCGCAGCAAGATACCGGTGATCATGCCGAGGAGCAGCGGCACGATGGCGGGCGGCAGCGGGGCGAGTGTGGCCAGGACGACGCCGAGCGCGGGGCTCAGGCAGGAGGCCAGCAGCCAGGGGGCGAGGCGCTGGCGCCCCAGATCCAGCAGTGCGGTCAGCGCCAGGCCTTCGCTGGCCGAGTGGACCATCAGGGCCGCGACCACCACTGCCGAGGCGGCCAGGGCCAGGGTGGCGCCCTCGACGACGCGGTGCACGGTGAGTGCCGCGGCGGTGCCGACCCCACCGAACAGGGCGGCCCCGACCACCTGGGTCACCCGGCGGTGCAGGCCAGGGGCATGCCTGCCGCGCCGGCTTCCGCTCTCGTGGGAGTGGCCGCATCCTTTGCGTGTGAAGTAGGTGATGACCGCGAATCCGAACGCGGTGGCCAGTCCGAGCAGCCATAGCGGGGTGTCGGTTTCGGAGGCTTCGTGCCAGGCGTCGGGCAGCAGCTCGATCAGGGCGGTGATGAGCATCAGCGCGGAGGCGATGGCCAGCCACACGGTGATCTTCTGGGCCTTGCGGCGCGCCAGCCAGGCGCCCGCCAATGTCGACAGCGCCACCAGCAGGACCGCGGCCCAGGTGCCGTAGTCGGCCGAGGCGAACCACCCGGCCGGCAATGACGGCGCCGGCCATGCCGATGGCCGCGCCACCGGAAACGCGGCCGGGCCGGCGGGTGAGGGAAGATCGGGGCGGAGCGCGTGGTGCAGGGCCAGGGCGAGTGCGGGCGCCCCGGATGGCAGGAACATGACGCTGCCTTTCTGATGCGGATGACGCAAGGAAGGGAGATCTCTAACGGGGCCTGTCATCGATCGCCGGTGGCGTGGGGCGGTCATGCACGGTGGTTGGTCTCGGGCGGGGGCTGCGCCGGCACGAGCGAGCCGGAAACGGACATCCCAGCGGACGGGTGCCCGGGCCGATACGCGGATGGGTGGAAGGCGGGGCCCGGCTGGGGGCCGGGGAATTGATCGGTGGGAGCGCTGGGCCGCGCGGGCGTGAGGGGGTCGGGCGTCACGGGGGCGGCGAGCAGGCGCCGGAGCTGGGCGAGATGCGCTGCCAGTCCGTCGTGCAGGTAGTGGCCATGGTCGGTGGCCAGGCTGGAGAGCTGGCCGAGGTGGTAGTCGACCAGGTGCCGGTAGGGGGTGTGGGCCTGCTCCAGCAGGCCGCGGGCGGACTGCTGGGCCTCGTCGTGAATGATCTGGGCGCGTGCCCGTGCCTGGTGGAGGATCTGGTGGGCCTGCTGCTCGGCGGCGGCGAGCAGCTCGTCGGCTTCGCGCCTGGCCTCGGCTTCCGTGGGGGAGGGCGCCGGTTCGGCGGTCGGCCGTACGGCCAGCTGCTCGCGCAGGTGCGTGTTGTCGTCCCACAGCTGGGCCAGGCTGGTCTCCACGCGCGTCAGAAAGGCGTCGACCTCGGCCAGGTCGTAGCCCTCTCGCAGCCGCACCACGCTGAAGACCTGGTGGTGGACCGCCATCGCGGTGAGCACATCGGGGTCGGCGTGCGCGCGGCCGGCCGACATCGCCCGCCGGTGGTCGGCGCGGCCTGACTCGTGGGGGCCCCGGTCATGGTTGTTGTGGTCGTGGTCGGACCTGTCATGGTCGGCATGCATGCCTGACACCAACTTTCACCATCGGCGGCACGTACATCCGGCTAGGCGTCCTCGGCGGGCGACACGTGCCCGCCACAGGTGCCGCCGCATCCCTCCGCTTGCGGCTCAGAGCACTCGTCGTGGCCGTGATCGTGGTCGTGGTCGGCGTGGACATGGGTCATGTCGATCTCCAGACTGTTGAGGAATGCCATTTCCATACGGAGAGTAGTTGGTTGATTGCACTGTGTTTAAACATGTGACCAGCTGTTCAGAAGTAAAGGTGAGAGCGTCACGGCAGAAGCGGACCGCGTCCGCAGCCGACCCGGCACACGTTCGCTCCCCGACGACAAGGAGTCGCGCACATGCCCGAACATCGACCACACGGGCACGGACACGGGCACGGACACGGACACGGGCACACGGTCAGCGCGCACACCGACCGGCGGTATCTCGGCGGGGCGCTCGGCCTGATCACGGCCTTCATGGCGGCAGAGGTGGTGATCGGCGTGCTGGCGGGGTCGCTGGCGTTGATCTCCGATGCCGGGCACATGCTCACCGACGCCATGGCGATCACCTTGGCCCTGGTCGCGATGCGCATCGCGGCCCGCCCCCCGCAGGGCGGCTTCACCTACGGCCTCAAACGCGCCGAGATCATCTCCGCCCACGTCAACGGCGTCACGCTGCTGCTGCTGGCGATCTACTTCAGCGTCGAAGGCATCGGCCGCCTGGTCGAGCCCTCACCGGTGGAGGGCCTGTTCGTGGTGATCACTGGGCTGGCCGGTATCGCCGTCAACCTGGCCGCCACCTGGCTGCTGTCCAAGGCGAACCGCGCCAGCCTCAACATCGAGGGGGCCTACCAGCACATCCTCAACGATCTGATCGCCTTCATCGCCACCACCGCCGCGGGCGCCATCGTGATGCTGACCGGCTGGACGCGCGCTGACGCGATCGCCGCCCTGGTGGTGGCGGCGCTGATGTTCAAGGCCGGGTGGGCGCTGGTCCGCGACGCCGGCCGGATCTTCATGGAGGCCGCCCCTGCCGGGATGGACCCGGCCGACATCGGCCGTCAGTGCGCCGCCGCGGACGACGTGGTCGAGGTCCACGACCTGCATGTGTGGGAACTCACCTCCGGCTACGCCGCCCTGTCGGCGCACATCCTGGTCGCGCCTGGCGCCGACTGTCACGATGTCCGCCTGGGCGTTCAGGCCCTGCTGCGCGACAGCTACGGCATCGAGCACGCCACCCTGCAGGTCGATCACACGCCCGCAGACGCCGACGGCGCCGCGCCCCGGCTGGTCACGCACTGCGCGGACCCGCACGGCCCGACCCATCACGGCCCGCCCCGTCCAGAGCCTCGCTCCACCGCTTCGCCGGCGCCGACGTCCTCGTGCAAGCGCGAAGGCACCCCGTGACCAGCCGGGCGCAGCCGGGGGCCGCCCCATGAGGAGCCCAGCGGATCGGCAGGTGAGCGCGATCGACCACTGCACCGCGCGCGTGGTCGACGCCGACCGCGTCGCGTCGGTGGTCTCCCGGATGCCCACCGAGGCCGACCTCGCCGACACCGCCGACGTCTTCGGCCTGCTGGCCGATCCCGGCAGGCTGCGGCTGCTGCTGGCCCTGCTGCAAGGCGAACTGTGCGTGTGCGACCTGGCCGTGGTCGCCCAGTTGAGCGAATCGGCCGCCTCCCACGCGCTCCGCCTGCTCCGCGCGCACCGCGTGGTCGCGGTACGGCGCGCCGGGCGTATGGCCTACTACCGGCTGGACGACGCCCACGTGCGGCTGCTGCTGGATCTGGCGCTCGCACACACCGAGCACACCGAAGCCGTCCACCCCGAACGCGAGGCCCCCTGACCCGCTGCGTGATCGAGGGCGGACCGCCCTGCCGCCGTCGTCACCCCGACAACCAGCCCGCCTGCCATCGCCGAGGATTTCACCGTCTGCATCCGCGACCAGGCCGACCGTAAGCCGGACAGCCTTGCCGCCGGTGTCGTGAAGGCGGGCATCGTCAGGCGCCTGGCGAACACCCCGCTGTCACGGTAGGAGATCGCGCCAGCGCTCGGCGGAGGCCAGCGTGTCCAGACTGATCCGCTCCAGGAACGCCCCGCTCGCGAGCAGCCGGCGCCCCACTGGCGTGTAGAGCCCGAAGGCCTCTGCCGCCTTCTTCGTGGCCTCGGCCGCCTCCAGCGTCTGCCGTGAGCTGTGCACCATCGAGCGGTACCACGCGTCGTCGTCCATCACGTAGATGTCGCGCCGCCGCTGCGGATCGCGCTCGCGCCTGATCAGTCCTTGGTTCGTCAGGTAGCCGACGGCCGTGGAGACCGACGCCGGGCTGATCTTGAGCCTGCGGGCCAGCTCGGCCGCGGTGAGCCTGCCGTCGTCGGTCAGCCACAGGCTGATGAGCACGCGCGCCATCATCTTCGGCATGCCCATCCTGACGGCCATCGTCACGGCCTCGTCCGCCGCCTCGCCCGCCGCGCCGTCCGGCTCTCCGGCCGCAGAGGGGGGCGCGGGCGTCCCGCGCCGCGCCCGCCGCTCCGTCGCCCGGTGCGCCCGCTCGGGCCGGTAACCGCTCGGGCCGTCGTTACGGTTGATCTCCCGGCTGATCGTCGAGGTCGGCCGGTCGAGCCGCCGGGCGATCTCGGCATAGGAGAGACCGTCGGCGAGCCCCGCCGAGATGCGCTGGCGGTCCTGCTGGGTCAACCTTCCTCCTGGCATGACGCCATTATTGCGTTCGCCGTCACTCCATTGCAACACGGCATTGCATTTGGATTCATCGTCATTGCATCAATTTTCCCGCGCCTAGCTGCAATTTCATATACCTGCCGATTGACGATTGTTTTGAACGCAACATAGCTTTCAAGGCATGACGAACACGTACTATCGCGACCAAGGGCCGGTCATGCCGTCCCTCGACCGCCCCATCGGCTGCCCCTTCGACCCGTCCCCGGAGGTCACCGCGCTGCGCGCCGAGCTCCCGATCGCTCGCTTGGCCGCGCCCGAGGGCGCACCGGGCGTCTGGTTGGTCACCGGCTACGAGCTGGTCCGCAAGATCCTCGCCGACCCGCGCTTCAGCTCCCGCTACGAGACGCAGTACCACCCGCTCATGGGCGCGCACCTACCGCCCGCGCCGATCGGCGACCTGACCGGCATGGACGCGCCCGAGCACACCCGCATCCGCAAGATGCTGGCCGGCAAGTTCACCGTCCGCAGGATGAACCAGCTCACCGAGCGGGTCACTGAGATCACCCGGACCCAGCTCGACGAGATGGAGAAGCAGGGGCCGCCGGCCGACCTGGTCCAGGTCTTCGCCCACCCCATCCCGGCCCAGATGATCTGCGAGCTGCTCGGCGTGCCGTACGGCGAGCGCGCGGACTTCATGGGCTTCACCCAGTCCGTCTCCAGCGGCGACGACCCGGAAGCGCAGTTCGCGGCCTTCGCCCAGCTCGGCGAGTACCTGCAGAACCTCGCCCGCGCCAAGCGCGCCAACCCCACGGACGACCTGCTCAGCGACCTGACCGCGAGCGACCTGACCGAAGACGAGCTTGGTGGCGTGGCCGCCTTCTTGCTCGGCGCGGGCCTGGACACCACGGCCAACATGCTGGCACTCGGGACCTTCGCGCTGCTGCGGAACCCCTCGCAGCTCGCCGCCCTGCGCGACGACCCGAGCCTGGTCGAAAGCGCGGTCGAGGAACTGCTGCGTTACCTGTCCATCGCCACCACCGGCATGCGTGGCGTGCTGGAAGACATCGAGCTCGGCGGCGCGCCGCTCAAGGCCGGCGACACGGTCATCATCGCGGTCAACGCCGCCAACCGGGACCCGGCCAAGTTCCCCGACCCCGACGTGCTGGACTTCCGCCGCTCGGCCGCCGGGCACCTGGCCTTCGGCCACGGCATCCACCAGTGCCTCGGCCAGCAGCTCGCCCGTGTCGAGATGCGCGTCGCCTTCCCGGCGCTGCTGGCCCGCTTCCCGTCGCTGCGGCTTGCCGTACCGGCCGAAGAGGTGCCGCTGCGCGACCCCATCCAGATCTACGGCGTGCGCAGCCTGCCGGTCACCTGGGAGTGAACCCCATGCAGACCTTCGAGACCTCCGGCCCGATCCACGACGTTGTGGAGCCGGGCGTAGGCCATCTGACGATTCACGCCTCCGGCGACGTCGAGGCCACCGCCGAGCTGCGCGTCTCCACCACCTACGGACACATCACCCTGAGGAGAACGGCTTGAGCCTCCCCGCCATCTCGGTGACGGGACTACGCAAGTCGTACGGCTCGCACCGCGTGCTCGACGGCATCGACCTCACCATCCCGCAGGGCACGATCTTCGCCCTGCTCGGCCCCAACGGCGCCGGCAAGACCACCACCGTGCAGATCCTGTCCACCCTGATCAAGGCCGACGCCGGCGAGATCTGGGTGGCCGGGCACGACCTGCACAGGGAACCCGACGAGGTGCGCGCCGCCATCGGCGTCACCGGCCAGTTCTCCGCCGTGGACGGCCTGCTCACCGGCGAGGAGAACCTCCGGCTCATGGCCGACCTCCTCCATCTCGGCCGCTCCCGTCGTCAGAGGCGCGTCCAGGAGCTGCTGGAACGCTTCGACCTCACCGATGCGGCAGGCAAACCCGCGGCCACCTACTCCGGCGGCATGCGCCGCCGCCTCGACCTCGCCATGACCATGGTCGGCACGCCCAAGCTCATCTTCCTCGACGAGCCGACCACCGGCCTGGACCCGCGCAGCCGCCGCACCATGTGGCAGATCGTCAGGGACCTCGTCTCCACCGACGGAGTCACGATCTTCCTCACCACCCAGTACCTGGAGGAGGCCGACGAACTCGCCGACCGCATCGCGCTGCTCAGCCAGGGCGAGCTGGTGGCCCAGGGCACCGCGGAGGAGCTCAAGCGGCTGGTCCCCGGCGGCCACATCGTCGTGCGCTTCGCCGACCCCGACGGCTACCGCAGGGCGGCCGGCCACCTCGGCGCCACCTCGCGCAACGACGCGGCGCTCACCGCGCAGATCCCCGACGCCGGCGGCGTCAAGACGCTGAAGAAGCTCCTGGAGTGGCTGGACGCCCAGGCCATCGATGTCGCCGAGCTGTCGGTGCACACCCCCGACCTGGACGACGTCTTCCTCACCCTGACCAAGGAACCCTCCCGATGAGAGCGATCACCGACTCGACGACGATGCTGCGCCGCCAGATCAAGCACATCGGGCGCTACCCGTCGCTGATCCTCACGTACGCCGGCATCCCGGTGATCTTCCTGCTGCTGTTCGTCTACGTCTTCGGCGGCACGATGGGCGCGGGCATCGGCGGCGACCGCGCCGCCTACGCCGGCTACCTCACGCCCGGCATCATGATCATGACTATCGCCGGGGCCGCGCAGGGAACCGCGATCTCGGTGGCCACCGACATGGCGGAAGGCATCGTCGCCCGGTTCAAGACCATGGCCATCGCCCGCGTCTCGGTGCTCACCGGGCATGTGCTCGGCGCGATGGTGCAGACGTTCATCGCGATCGCGGTGGCGACCGTGGCGGCCGTGCTGATCGGCTTCCGCCCGTCCGCCTCGGCGCTGGACTGGCTCGGCGTGGTCGGCGTGCTGGCCATGTTCACCTTCGCCATCACCTGGCTGTCGGTGGCGCTCGCCATGGTCTCCAAGAGCGTGACCACGGCCAGCAACCTGCCGATGCCGCTGATGCTGCTGCCGTTCCTCGGCAGCGGCTTCGTCCCGACCGAGTCGATGCCGGCGGGGCTACGCTGGTTCGCGGAGCACCAGCCGTTCACCCCGGTGATCGATACCCTGCGCGGGCTGCTGGCCGGCCACCCGGTCGGCTCCAGCTTCCTGGAGGCGGCCATCTGGAGCGCGGTCATCGCCCTGGCCGGATACCTGTGGGCTCGGAGGCTGTACAACCGATGAAGATTACTGTTGACCAGGGCAAATGCCTCGGCGCGGGACAGTGCGCACTGCTCGCCCCCGACGTCTTCGACCAGCGCGAGGAGGACGGCGTGGTCATCCTGCTGGACGCCGCGCCACCTTTGGAGTTACACGACGCAGTCAGGGAGGCCGCCGCCGTCTGCCCCGTCGCCGCGAGCTCTCTGGATGAGGAAGCGTGAGCGTCGTCGTGGTGGGGGCCTCGGTGGCAGGGCCGGCAGGCCTCGCGTGCTACGGCAGGCATCGAACGTCGACAAAGAAATCTACTTTGTAAAGGCGTCCGCCGGGGCGGCCTTCGGCCGCCCTCCCTTCAAGGACTGAAGACCCTCTTCAAAAACAAGAGCAAGGTCGAGGCGACCTTGCCGGTGGATGCGGTGGATGAAGAGCTCCACGCGCGGTCGTGGTCGTGTACGGCCTGCGCGGCGGGCGGGACCGTCAAGGCGACACTGCTGCGTCTGCTCTCCCTGAACCTCGCCCAGGCGAGGTTCAGGGGGCGTCCCAGCCGGAGCGGATGTCGGCCGCGACATCGTGCAGCAGCGCCAGGAACGCGTCGACGAGTGGTGTCAGCCTCGTGTCGGATGCGACGGCGGCGTAGAGGCGGCGGTGCAGTCGTGGCCTGGCGAGGGGGCGGTGGGTGGTGCCGGGGACGCCGGTGAGCGCGAGCCGGGAGACGAGGGCGACGCCGATGCCGGTGCCGACCAGGGCTTGGGCGACGTCGTACGACTCGGTCTCGAAGCGGACTTTGGGGGTGAAGCCTGCCTCGGCGGTGGCGCGGTCGAACTGGGTGCGGGCGGCCCGTCCGGCCAGGATGGTGACCCATGCTTCCTCGCGCAGGCGTTCCAGTGGGACGGGTGAGCCTGGGGCGGCGAGGGGGTGGTCGTCGGGTAGGACCACGACCAGGGGGTCGAGTAGTAGTTCGTGCACCGTGACGTGGGCGGGGGGTGTGAGTGGGGTGCTGTAGGTGGCGATGACGGCCATGTCGAGGCGGCCGGCGACGACCTCGTGCACTCCGCGTTCGGAGGTGACGTCCACGATGGACAGGTCTGCGTCGGGGTGGCGGTGTCGCAGGGCGGTCAGTGCCGGGGGGAGTAGGTGCAGGGCGGCGGCTTGGAAGGTTCCGATGCGCAGGCGTAGTGACAGGTGGCCGAGCAGGGCGGCGAGCTGTGCGGACGCGGTGGCCGAGGCTTGCTCGATCGTCGTGCCGTGGGTGGCCAGTAGTGCTCCGGCTGCGGTGAGTGTGGCTCCGCGTGGTCCGCGGAGTACGAGGGGGGCCGCGCATGCGCGTTCGGCTCTGGCCAGTTGCTGTGTGACGGCTGCGGGTGTGAGTCGTAGGGCGTGTGCGGCCCCTGCCAGGGATCCGTGGCGTTGGATCAGGGCGAGCAGTCGTAGGTGTCCGGGGTCGAGGGGCATTTATTTATGTTAATGCTGGGCGAAGCTTAGGTGGCTTCTCTAAAGGCTTGGGGGCGGCGAAGGTGGGTTCGTGCCTATTCATATGCCTTTGTTCGTTGTGACGACGTGGTTGCTGGCGATGCTTCCGGGCGCAGGTCAGGCGCTCATGGTCCGGCAGACGCTGGCTGGGGGACGTCGCGGGGCGCTGTCGGCCATCGCAGGCAACGCCAGCGGGTTGCTGATCTGGACCACCGCTGCGGCGGCCGGGCTCTCGGCGGTGGTGCTGGCTGACCCGGCCGCTTACGGTGTGGTGCGGGTGGTGGGTGGCATCGTGCTGTTCGCGCTGGGGGTGAGCACGTTGGCGTCCGCACGCCGTACCGTGGCGGTGGCCGAGCGGGGCGGCCGGGAGGCGGGGTTCTGGAGGGGTTACGGCATCGGCCTGGCCACCAATCTCGGCAATCCGAAGGCGGGGGTGTTCGCCGTGTCGGTCCTGCCGCAGTTCGTCAGCGCGCAGGGGCCGGTGTTCGTGTCCAGCGTCGCTCTCGGCGTCGTCTGGGCGCTGGTGAACGTCACCTGGTATCTGCTGTTCACCTGGGCGGTCGACCGTGGGCGAGCGCTGGTGTCCCGGCCGGTGGTGCATCGGTGGCTGCAGGTTCTCACCGGTGCGGTGCTTCTGGTGCTCGGAGTGGCGGTAGCGGCCGGCGACTGAGGGGCGCTTCCTGCTGCTTCGCGTCGGTCATGTGCTGTGCCTGCGTCTGGCCCGGCTACATCGGTGGGCGTAGCCGGGCCGCCTTCCCTGGGCGGATGTCGGCGCGGGGGTGCGGGGCCAGGCTGGTGCCATGTTCGGATTTCAGCGCTTCGGGTACGGCGCGGCGGCGCTCCTGCTGGCCAGCAGTGCCTTCCACGTCGTCGTGTACGCCTTCGACGGTGGAGGATGGGACGGCCCTGTGTCGTGGCGCAAGCCCATCCTGTTCGGTTTCGCCTTCGGGGTGACGCTGATCAGCCTGGTGTGGATCGCCGGGCGGTCGCGGCTCGGGGATCGGCGGGGCCGATGGCTGGTGGGGACGCTGGCGGTGGCGAGCCTGGCCGAGACGGCGCTGATCGATCTGCAGCGTTGGCGCGGTGTGCCTTCGCACCTCAACTTCGGCACACCCGTGGACGCTGCCGTCTCGGCGGTGCTGGCCGCCGTCGCGATCGTGGGGTTGATTCCTCCGATCGTCGTGATCACCGTGGTGGCCTGGCGGCGGTTCGACTCGCCCAGTATGCGGCTGGCGGTGCGCTCCGGGTTGGTGGTGCTGCTGCTCAGCCTGGTCTCCGGGGCGGCGCTCATCGCCAACGGCCGGGCCATCGCCGTGCCGCCCGAGGCGACGGACCTGTCGATCTTCGGGGCGGCGGGGCAGCTCAAGGTGCCGCATGCGGTGACTCTGCACGCGGTGCAGGTGCTGCCGGTGCTGGCCGGGGTGCTCGCGCTGAGCGGCTGGAGCGAGGCGGCCAGGGTACGGCTGGTCGCCGTGGCGGCCGCGGGTTACGGCGGGGTGGTGCTGGTCAGCGTGCTGCAGGCGGCGCAGGGGCTGGCTCCTGGTGATCTCACGGTGTTGTCGGGGGTGCTGTTGGTGGTGAGCGCGACGGCCCTGGCCGGGTCTGGGGTGGCCGCGCTCGGGCGGCTACGGCGCCGTGATCGCGACGACCACGGGCTGCCGCGCTCGGCCACCTGGTTCACGATCGGTGGTCGCCGAGGGTGACGCCCGGGGGCTGGAAGGGCGTCGTTCAGCTCGGCACGGCCGGAGCAGCGGGTTCGGCCGTGCCCGCGCCGCCGGATTGTGGGTTTGAGCTTGCGCGGGTGAGGTGTCGTCAGTGGGCCTTCTCGCCTTGGGGGTTGAGGGCGTACCACTCGGCGCCGAAGGCCTCCTTGTCCTGGCCGGTGACATCACCTGGCTTCTTGTCGTCGTGGTAGTAGTACAGCGGCCACTGGCCGTAGACGACCTGGGTTCCGCCGTCGGTGCGGCTGACGGTCTTGAGCAGGTCGGCCTTGGCGCCCTGCTCGGCCTTGGGTTCGCCCTTGGTCAGGTAGGGCGGCCACGCCTTGGCGCATGCGTCGTAGCAGTCAGACTTGCCGTTCTTGTCCTTCTCGAACAGGTAGAGCGTCATGCCCTTGCCGTCGACCAGGATCTTGCCGATGCTGGAGGAGGCGACCTTGACCGTGGCCGCTGCCACGGGTGTCGCCACGGCCGGGTAGGCCGCGACCTGTTCGGGTGTGCGGTGTTCGGGTGTGCCGCCACAGCTCGTGATCATGAGGAAGGCGGCAGCCGGAGCCAGTAGTTTCCTCATACAGCCACCACGTAAAGGATCTTCTTGTCGTTCACCGGCTTGTCGTTCCAGCTGGTGGGCGGCCTTGGTTGGTGTCAGGGCGCCTGCGGTCCGCGGTAGGGCAGGGGCTGGCTGTAGACGAGGTTGGTGGTGGTGCTGCCGAACTCCGCGAGCTCGTTGACCAATCGTTCGAGGTGGCCCATGGAGGTCGCGGCCACCTTGAGCAGGTAGCAGTCGTCGCCGGTGGTCCGCAGGCATTCCAGGATCTCGGCGCGCTCATCCAGGAGCCGGTGCAGGGGTTCGTGCCGGTTGCCCGGGTACTTCAGGCGCACGACGGCGAGCACGGCGAACCCGACCCTCTCCACGTCGACCTCGGCCCGGTAGCCGGTGATGACGCCCGCCGACTCCAGCCGTTTGACCCGTTCGGTCACCGCTGAGGCGCTGAGGCTGACGCGCCGTCCCAGCTCTGTCAGGGGAATGCGGCCGTCGCGCTGGAGCTCTTCCAGGATCACCCAGTCGGTCCCGTCGAGAATCACGGTCATTTGGCCAGGATACCGATGGATTCACGGCGAATCGAGGGCTATGCCGGGAAGAGTCTCTTCCTGCGGGGGCCATCTGGTTAATAGTCTGAATCGGTGCAGATAGGCGTGAACGTTCCCAACTTCGGCCCGGGCACCGACCCCGACACGCTCCGGCGGTGGGCGCAGACCGTGGAGGGCCTCGGCTTCGACCTGTTGATGGTCTCCGACCATGTCGTGATCACCCCGGACGTCGCCGAGCAGTACCCGGCTCCCTTCTACGAGCCGTTCACCACGCTCGCGTGGCTGGCCGGCATCACCAGTCGGGTCAGGCTCGGCACCACGGTGCTCATCGTCCCTTACCGCCATCCGCTGCTCATCGCGCGCATGGCGGCCAACCTCCACCAGCTCAGCGGCGGACGTCTCGTGCTCGGCGTGGCCTCTGGGTGGGCCCGCCAGGAGTTCGAGGCGCTCGGCGTGCCGTTCGAGCGGCGTGGCAGGCTGACCGACGAATACCTGCGCGCCGTACGCGCGGCATGGGGGAACGAGGGCGACTACGGTCCGGGGCCGATCCCGATCTGGGTGGGCGGCAACAGCGACGCGGGCATGCGCAGAGCGGTACGGCTCGGCGAGGCGTGGCATCCGCTGCGCAGGACGATGCCGTGGCTGCGTGAGGCATGGGATCGGCTGAAGACCATCGCCGACGAGGAGCGGGCGGCCGTGCCGGCCCTGGCGCCGCGCATCATGCTGCGGATGACCGACGAGCCGGTCACGGGTGCCGGACGGCGGGCGGGCGAGGGGGCGATCGGGCAGATCGTCGACGACCTCGACCAGTTGCGCGCCATGGGCGCCGAGGCCGTGGTGCTCGACCCGTTCGACGCCGATCCGGAGGACACGCGCCACCCCGAGAAGGCCTGGGATGCGCTGGCCGCCGTTGCAGCACAGACAGAAGCAGCACACACAGAAAGGCAGCAGCCATGACAGACGACGACGAGCGATTCCTGCGCAGGGCCATTGAGCTGGCCGCCGGCTCACGAGAAGGCGGCGATCCTCCGTTCGGTTCGCTCCTGGTCGGCCCGGACGGGCAGGTGCTCGCCGAAGACCACAACACCTCCGTCGCCGACCGTGACATCACCGCGCACCCCGAGCTGAAGCTGGCCAGATGGGCGGCGCGCGAGCTGGATCCGGCCACGGCGGCGGGCACCACCATGTACACCAGCTGCCAGCCCTGCGGCATGTGCGCGGGCGCGATCGAGCGGTCGGGGTTGCGGCGGGTGGTCTTCGCGCTGTCCAGCGAGCAACTCGCCGGGCTGAAGCCGGGCGGCGGCTTCCCGCGGCCGCTCCTGGAGGGGCCCGCGCTGTTCGACGAGGCCAGGGTGCCGGTGGAGGGCTACTACGGGGTCGAGGAACCCGCGGACAGCCGTCAGCGCTGAGAATGTGCAGGGCTCTCCGGCGGGTCACCCGGTGCGCGTGTCCTTCAGCGCGGAGCGCCTGTCCGCCGCTGGCGGCCAGGTGTCCATGGGCGATCAGCGGCGGCGTAGCGATGGGTCGAGCAGGGCGGGCGGAGTATCGAATTTTTCGTGTGGGGCCAGGTCGGTGCCAGGTGCGTCGATCGCGTCGATGGCGTCGAGGATGTCGGCAGTGAGCACGGTGTCTGCGGCGGCGAGTTGCGAGTGCAGGTGGTCCAGCGTACGGGGGCCGATGATCGCGCTGGTCACGGCCGGGTGCGCGGTCACGAATCCGAGCGCGAGCTGGATCATCGTCAGGCCGGCCTCGTCGGCGATCTTGGCCAGCTGCTCGACTGCGTCAAGCCGGGCGCGGTTGGAGGGGGTGGTGTCGAAGCGCTGCGGCATGAACGTCGATCGGTTGGTGGCGATGTCCTGGCCCTCGGGGATCGCGCCCGACAGCCAGCCCGAGGCCGGCGGGCTCCACACCAGCACGCCGAGCCCGTACTGCTCGGTGACGGGCAGCACGTGGGTCTCGGTCCCGCGCTGCAGGTTCGAGTAGCTGGGCTGTTCGGTGACGTAGCGGCTCAGGTGGTGGTCGCGGGCCTGATCTCCTGGTCGGCCATCACCAGCATGACCCGCCGCCTTCACGTTCATCCGAACATGATGTAAAGCAGCGCGGCCACGGTCACCAGGACGGCGCCCAAGACCAGCGCGAACAGCCGTTTCCTGTCCAGTTCGGTGTCCGGGGGCGCCTGCTTCGACAGGCGCGCCTGCCTGGCGGCCAGGGCGTCCTCCCAGTCTCCGAGCGTGTCGCGTTCCGTGAACCTGCGGATGATCAGCAGCAGGAACGGTAACGCCACGCCTGCCATGGCTATGGCGGCGCCGGGCATCCAGTCGGACGTGATCATCGTCAGCCGGATCCCGCCGATGACCAGGACGGCCGCGAGCCCAAGCGCCACTGCCGAGCGGCGGGTCAGGTTCATCGCCACCGCAGCCTTGACGGCGCCGAGCGCCACGGACAGTGAGCTGATCTCCAACTCCGCGGCCCCCTCGCCGTCGGCGAGCCATTGCTCGAGGTAGCGTTCGCGCCGCGCCTTCCTGGGCACGATCGCGGCGGCTGTGACGATGATGCCCCGGATCAGCGCGTCCACCTCAGACTCCCGGCTGGGGCAAGCTCTGGCCGATCGGCTGGCGCGCGGTCGCGTGCTTGGCGACGAGGCGGCGTGCGGCGGGCAGGGCGTCCCCCTTCAGCCGGTAGAGGCGTCGGCGTGGCCCTTTCCGTGCAGAGTCCGGCTCCCAGGTGGAGAGCACCCATCCGCTGCGCTCCAGCCGGTCGAGTACGAGGTAGCCGGTCCCCAAGGGCCGGCCTGCCGCCTTGATGATCTCCAGCCCCCATCGGGCGTTCAGGTCGGCCATCAGGGCCTCGATCACGTCCACGGTAGCGGGGGTGATCATCGACAGAGGCTGCACGATCACCACTCTATTGTCCGATGAGAGATGGCGTTGAGCGCGGCGTAACTTGTGCGGGCGGGGATGTCAGCACCCGGCAGGAGCGCCGGCACGCGCAACCGCTACCCAAGCAAGACCGCGGCCCCTGCTCGGGCAGGCCCCATCATCGGCGGCGGGGTCGAGTCTTCCGGCCTGGTCCAAGGTCGCGGGACAGCCGCTCGGAGGATCTCCCCGCGTGGCTTTGTCGATCACGTTGCCGTCCGCCGCGCAGGTCGGCGACACCCCGCGCTGCGGTTCCAGCCGATGGTTCGGCGCTGTTCACCTCGGCCCGGCCGCTGGCCGGCGTGTCAGGACGCCTCGCCCAGCTGCGGGAACAGGCGGTTTCCCAAGCAGCGCGTGAGGTACGGGACTCCGGCGGTGTCACCCGATCCGCGCGCGTCCCCGAGCATGCGTACGGCGAGCGTGCGATGCGTGGACTTCCAGCGCTGATGTATGGACTCCAACCTGCTGAGCGCTGCGTCGAGAGTCGCCCATTGCGCCGGGTTGCATTCCGCCTGGCCGTGGAGCTCGAGATACGCTGCGGTGAGGCTGTCGTGGTCGCTTTCCGCCTCGGCACGCACGACCGGCACGCTCGTGAAGGCCGCTGATCGAAAACGCGGGGCGGGCGGAGGGCCGCACAGGATCTCGAACCGCTTGTACTGTTCGGACTGGATGGCGCTGGCGCCCTCGGTGAACTGCCGGAACCCGTGGAAGTGCGCCGGCCGCATCGTGGCGACCATGCGGAACAGCGACGCGGCGCGCTCAAACACCGCGACCGCGTGATTGACGCGCGCCACGCAGGCGTCCGGGCGTCCGTCCCGCAATGCTCCGATCGCCGCCCTCAGGTCCGACGCGATCTCGGTGAAGATCATTTCATGGGTCTGCAGGACACGGATGAAGAAGTACTCGTCGTGCAGGATGGAGACCGGCTGGACGGTGAGGTCGAACCATCGGCCGGCCTCGGTGGCCGGTGGCTTTGGCAGGTGGTCGGGGAGATCCTCCAGCCGGGACCCTGCCATCGCATGAGCCGTTCTGGAGGGCTGGTCGTCGGCGTCTGATGCGTCGAGGTCATCGGCCACGAACCGCAGAGCGTGCCTGAGCCGCTTGCGTAGTGTCATCGGATCCGGCCGGTCCCGGCCCGGCGACTGCGATGAGCCGCCCGCCGCCTCGATCTCGAAGCGTAGGACGTCGGATATGAGGAGGGTGGACAACCGGGCCGGGCTCAGCCCGGAATGCTGTTCGTCCAGCAGGAGCTCCAGGAGCGGGAGCGCCAGGTACGTTCGGTTCCAGAAGCGCCCCTCATGCTTGTCCAGTATGCAGTCGAGAAACGCATCAAGAAACGGGTCGAACTCGGCACGCTGAATGCGGACATCGCTCAGCTGAACAAGCAGCCGCTCGGGCAGGAAGTGTTTCCCCGCTCGCCGGACCTGGTCTGTGACCAGGCGTGCCAAGGAAATCCCGTCGGCTTCGGCCGCGGGCTTTGCATCAGGCGGCCATCGGCCTGAATCGCACGTGTCGCGGGGATTTCTCGCGGCGGCGGCCCGAAGAGCGTGCTCGAGATTGATCACTGTGGGTCACTCCATATGGCGCCCCTTCTGGGCAGCTCGTGCCCCTTTCTAGCTGTTCATGCTTATAGGTCCCTTTCGTGTCGCTTGCAGCAGAAGCAGCCCGAGCCCGGAGAAGGAGGGACCCCCACACGACTGGGGGAGGGGAGGTGTTCGCCGAGTCGATGAGCGAGCGGTGCTCACGCAACTCCCGCACAGCCACTTTAGAAGTCGTCTCATTTGGTGAGTGGGCGGTAGTAAATCAGCGCGTGACGAGGCCGACGTAGTGCCTGGCGATGCCACTGGCCGGTTCAGCGCCTAGACTCACCTTTCATGATCCGCCTAGACGAGCAGGGCCGTCCTGAACCTCCCCTCTCGGCCGACGAGATCACCACTCTCTTGGGTTTCCTGGACTTCCAGCGCGCTACCCTGGCGTGGAAGTGCGCGGAACTGGACACGGCCGGCCTGAAGGCGACCGTCGGCGCCTCATCAATGACCCTGGGTGGGCTGCTCAAGCACCTGGCCTACGTTGAAGACGACTGGTTCTCCCGGTGGCTGCACGGGCAGGACCGGCAGCCCCCGTGGAACACGGTCGACTGGACGGCCGACCCCGACTGGGACTGGCACCCGGCCGCCGAGGATTCCCCCGAGTACCTGCATGCGCTCTGGCAGAAGGCCGTCGCCCGTTCCCGCTTCCTAGTCACCGAAGCGCTGGCCGACGGTGGTCTGGAGCGGCGAGCCCGGCGTACCTGGCCCGACGGTCGGGCACCGAGCCTGCGATGGATTCTGTGCCACATGATCGAGGAGTACGCACGGCATAACGGCCATGCCGACCTCCTACGGGAGGCGGTGGACGGGCTCACCGGAGAGTAACCGCCGCGCGAACCGTCACATCACCACGAGTCCTGACGTCACCTGGTTGAGGATGGCCGCCCATCGTGCAACTTGGTAGAACACGTGGCTCATGTGGTGAGGCGGCGGTAGCAGACGAGTGCGGCAGCGAAGCCGACGAAGGATGCAAAGTGGTCGGCCGCCGTGGCCCGCGCCGTGAGCGGATCGGCGGGATCCCGCGCACCAGCGGCTCCACCGCGAGAGTGTCGTGGGTGTTGGCCGCAGAGATCGCCACCGAGATGGGCAGACCGGTCCGCTCGGTGATCATATGGATCTTCACGCCGTTCTTGCCGCGATCGACAGGATTCGGGCCTGTCAGCTCCCCTCTTGGCTGCCCGCAGGCTGACCGAGTCGATCGCGCACCGCCAGTCCAACTCGCCGCGAGCGCCGAGCTCGTCCAGGATCACCCGGTAGAGCTTGGCCCACACCCTCGCCGCGCTCCACTCGGCGAAGCGTCGATGCACTGTCTGCCAGGAGGCACCGAAGACCGGCGGGAGCTGCCGCCAGGTGCAGCACGACCGCACAGTTCATCCCCGAGCCCGTGATGAAGATGCTGCTCGACTACTGGCACGACACCCTCACCGTCCCCGACGTCCCCCGTCCCGTTACCGCAGTGACCGGGCGGCCGGGCCGTACTCTGGCAGAGTGGGCCGCCGACCACCGAGCCGACTTCGAGGCCGCCTGACGGGACCGGGCAGACGCGATGGTCGGGCAGGAGCCGCCGAATCCGAATCCGCCCGACCCTCGTGAGCCGCCAGGACTGAGCGGACAGGGAGAGGGCGCCTGGACCGCGCCGCCGGCCAGGTGCTGTCGGCTGATGACCGTGGTAGGCGTCATCGCCCTCGCCTCCGGCGCCGTTCGGCTTTGATGGCGGCGCGGGCGGCTTGCTGGGCTTCGAGGTCCCGTCGGAGATCATCTAGGAGGGCGGCGGCTTCGCTGAATGCCGTGTTGACGGACGCAATCCGGTGTCGTAGCCGTTCGCTTGGGTCTTCCTCGGCTTCCTCCAGGCGCTCCAGGCGCTTCTTGTCGCTCGTTACATTAGAGATGAATTTGACGGCCGCAAGGCCGATGCCGGTGGCAATGAGGCTTGCCGTGTCGGGGTTTGTGATCACGCCTGTGGCTGCGAGGAAGGCGAGGCCGACAGGGGCGGTGAGCAGGAGTACACCCACGCCGGTCAGGATGAGCGCTCTACGTCGTCTTGGGCTCACGACTCCATTGGATCGCAGGCGGCGTAGCTGTGGGGATGCATCTGTTAGGGGCTGGGGAGCACGAACCTTAGCGCTTAAGGGACCTGCGCATACTCGTGGATCAGCCCGCGAGGCCATCACGGCGGATGACCTTGATATCGGCCGCAACCGGGTCGGGTTAGGCTCGTAGCGGAGCGGCCTGGCCCAAGGATCGGTGGGGGCGGTGCTCGTCGAAATGAGCCCCGTACGCGGCCAGTACCGACCGCAGATGTCGAGCGCTGACGATCAGCACCCGATCGAGGACCTCCCGGCGCAGGCCGCCGATCCACCGCTCGACGTAGGCGTTCCCCGCGGACGCAGGACCTCGCGCAATCGCCCCTTTTCGCACCGCGCGGCAACGCCTCGGTTGCGGCCGGGGAGCGCCCGCCGCCGGGCTGGAGGCTCGGAGGCAGGCAGGAGCGTCCTCGGCATGGCTGATTCTCAGCTCAGCGTCACGTCGAGGACGGTGAGGTACTCGTTCGCGGCGATGCTCGACGTCACCGTCGGCCCGCTCTGGGTGGTGGTCGGCCGGTCGAGTTTGTAGATCTTCGTGCTCACGCCCTGGGGACGGGTAATTTTGATCGTGCCGGACGGGGTGTCGTTGTAGGAGAACAAATAGAAGTGGTTCGGGTCGTTACGGTCGGTGTAGTACTCGATGTAGGAGCCGGCCGGGGCCGACACGGAGAAGGGCAGTCCCTGACCGATGTCCGTGACGGGCACGGTGTTCGAGAACGATCGGGCCTTCGGCTCGAACCAGCGGTCCTTGGTCGCGTTGTCCGGGCCCACGAGGGCTACGGCTTTCGGGGCTACCAGGGCGTGCTCCTGGTCGCTCATCGACTGGGCGCCGCCGAGGACCACGGTGTCGACAGGGGCCAGGTCGGCAGCGGTCAACCCGTCTTGGGGGATGATCCGGAAGGGCACGTGCCGTTGTGCCAGAGCAGTGAAGGCGTCGTTGTAGGCCGTGAGCGCCGCGGAGTTGGTGTAGGTGAAATCCTTGCTGCGCATCGGATACAAGAGCGCTGCCTTGGCGTACGGCACCCGCCGGTCGAGGATCGGCCGGAGGGTGTCGAGGAACGGGAACGCGTTCGGCGGGTAAGCGCTGTCGACCGTCGGGTAGTAGTTGCCGGACAGTGCCAGGGTGATCGCGTACTCTCGCCGGGCCTGGGCGGCGTTCCCCTCCGGCCAGCCGAGGAACCACATGGGGAAGGTCTGATCGGCGTCTCGGCTCGCTTTGGCGGCGCGGAAGGCCTCCTTGAACTTGCCGTCGAGATAGGCCGGTTCGACCTCCGGGGAGACGGCGATACCGCCGCCGATGGTGAACTGGTTGTCGTTGCCCAGCTCGGTGCCGGTCTTGTTGTCGAGCGAGGACATCTCGAAGAACGGCGTGATGCCGTTGGCCCGTGCGGTGTCAGCGAGATCGGCCAGGTAGTCGCGAATGGCCTCGTGGCGGAAGTAGACGAACTTCCGCCACGTGGGGGAGTTCCAGTCGACGTTCCGCGGCACGTCCAGGCCGTACGCCTGCTTGAACGCCTGCGCGAAGCCTGGATCGGACGATGCCCAGAAGGTCCCGAACACCGTACCCGGGAGACTGGTCGAGTCGATGTAGACGCCGTCCAGCCCGGCTTTCCCGAGCGCGGTGAGACGGCCTTTGAAGAAGTCCCGCCAACCGCTGAACGGCGAGGCCCAGTCGTCGGCGGCCTTCGCGGGAACCCAGTCGACCTCGGTCGTCGTGGTGAACGCCATCTTCCGGCCCGAGATGTCCTGTTGCAGCCAATCCGGATGCGTGCTGGCCAAGGTGGGCCTGCCGGTCGGCCGACCGTTCGAGTCCACCGCGTCGCGGGTGATGACCTCGACGCCGTTCAGATAGCAGACCGCCTTGAGGCCGCGTGAATGCGCCTGGGCCAGGAGATAGCGGATCTTCGTCAGCATGCTCTGGAAGCCGGCCTCGTCAACGAAGGAGTCGTACATCTGCTCCTCCTCGAGGTAGAAAATGACGGTGTTCGCGCCCTTGCCCTTGGCCTCGTCGAGGCGTTCGCGGATCGACACCTCGGTGTCGCTCGGGTTGAGGATGTCGAAAGGCCAAACCTTCATGCCGTATGTCCATGCCGGGTAGGTCACCGCCGACCGGACGGCTGCGGGTGATCGGTCGGCGACGGACGCGTGCGTGGAGCCGTACGCTTCGTCCGGCCCGTCCGGCAGCGGCTGGGCGAACGTGGCTAAACCCAATGTCACGGCCAACGGTACGGTGAGCGCGCGGATCCGGATTTGTCGCATCGACTACCCCCGAGAATTCGATCATGTGGAGGTGACCCACGATAGGAGTGTCGAGGCTCAAGATCTACGACTTTCCATGAAACGAGCCGCTGAGTGGGGCACACGCGCGGCGTTTGGCTCTCCGCTTCCCGGTATGGTCGCCGTCCACATGACGCCCTCGCCTGGCCCCCACCGAGGAGCCGACGCCGAGTCCTTCGCTCACGCCGACATGGGAGCCCACCGCGACCCCTTCGACCACCCCGACCAGCAGGTCGGACGGGCGATCCAGGAGCGCAACGAGGTCAGCATGCCTTGCTCCGCACAAAATTGATGATCACGAGTTGAACAGTCGCTGTACCGGAATCCACACGACTGCCAGGACCAGGATCAGCAGGGATGATCCGGTGCCAAAGAAGGTCAAGGGCGTGAACCAGCGAAAGCCCACGGCCAGGAGTGCGAGTACCTCGCCGACGAGAAAGACGAGTCCTAGTAGGGCTGCAGCCCAGACCCACCGTGTGCTGGAGGCCAAGGCCCAGCGCCACGCCGACTGCTGCATCTGGGGAAGCTGGGCGAACCACTTGTAGTGCTCTGGCCCGCCCGCCGGCGCACTCTCGTTGATTCTTTCCATGACCCGCATGCGCGATTGGAAGACCAGGGATACTTCAAGGGTGATTGCGATCAGGAGCGTGGGCAGCACCTGAGCCGCAGTCGTGTAGAACGCTTCGGTGCCCATGCTTCGTACTTCGTGGGCGAAGGCGCGGGTGTTCCACGTCGGGCCCGACATGGCCGGGGACTCGGCCTGTTGGTAAGGCTGTCGTCCTGGTCCGCCACTTGCGGTCGGAAGTACCCAGTTGCCGAACGTCGGCGGCACTTCGCCCGGTCTGCTGGTGGTCATCAGGGTGTCTGCGCGGCGTCTCCAGCCGGAAAGTGCCGCCTCTGTACGGACTCGGCACTTCCCGCCGTCCTGCAGACCATGGCCTCTCTACCAGCGATAACGCCACAGATGGCGGCTGGTAGCGCCAGCATTGCCAACAGGCCGACTCCCAGCCCACCTGATTACTGGGTGCTGCGCGGTCAGGTGTTGATGTGAAGGACCCAGACCGAAACGTGATTCAAACTCTCGATGTGCCTTGAGGGGCTGTCAGGGTCGTACTTAGTTGATCAAGCCTCCCCTGGAAGCGATCCGTAAGCGCCAGCAGTTCCTTGGAGGTCTGGTGGTTCGACGCTGCCGCGGCGACAGCGCGCTCCGCGACGTCCAAGCACTCCTGGGCGTAGGCGGCCGCCTTCCGGACCCGATCCTCGGCAAGTTCCTGGGCGCGCTCCTCGATCTCCTGCCCAAGCGTCGAGATGCAGGTGCGCAACGTCTGCGCCAAGGCTTCACAGTCATATCTCGTCTGGCCGTTCATCCTGGTCGCCCCCTCCTGGCTGTGGTCGTCACGTGTTGATGTGGAGCACCCAGACCGACATAGCCGCGCCGACCATCGACCGGCCGACGGGGCGGGCGGCAGGCACCCGGCGCCTCCACGACGATGCGGGCGGCCGACGCCGAATGCCTCCACTTAGCCGATCGTGTCGCCGGCCATGCCCCGTCAGCGAGTAGCCCGGTCCGCCCGGCGCGAAGCTCCTGTCGACGTCGCGGATGTCGAAATCGGGCGCGGGTGGCGATGCGATCGCCCGGCTCCCACCGCAGCGTCGAGGCGCGGGCGCCGTACACGAGCAGGATGGCGGGAAGGGTTCGACGCGGCCGGCTTCGATGTACCGTGCGTTGTCCGGCACGGGGCCGTCATCGCGCTGCAGGGCCTTCGCGCAGGACGCCGCGTACGGAGTCCACGGACACCGCGCCCCACGGGAACTCGACCATCCACCAGGTCGCGCCCGCCCTGGCGTAGGGCGCGGGGTCGGTGCCGGGAGGCAGGGCCACCGCGATGTCGTACGGCGCTGCGGCGTCCTTCCCTTCGGCCGCGCGCAACTCGGCGACGCTGGCCGTCATTTCCGCGAATTGGTCGGGATTGTCGAGGTTGACGGGGAAGAAGCCGTCGTGGCGGGCGGCGCGCCGCAACGGTGCGGGGTTGCCCGGCAGCGCCGCGGTCCACACAGGAATCCCCGGCTGCTGCACGGGCCTGGGCAGCAGTTTGACGCCGTCGAGGGTGTAGTGCTCGCCCCTGTGGTGTACCGGTTCGCCTGACCACGCGGCGGCCAGCACGGCGAGGGACTCGTCCAACATGCGGCCCCGAACCCGGTCGTCCAGTTCCTCCCCGGTCGTCGACAGCTCAAGGCCGAAGCGGTCGCTGCCGAGGCCGACACCGAGGGTGAGGCGGCCACCGCTGAGCTGGTCGAGCGTCACGGTCTCCTTGGCCACCTTGGCAGGCCTGCGGCGGGGGAGCGGAGTGACCATCGGCCCGATGCGCACGCGTTCGGTGGCGGTGGCGATCGCCGCGAGCGTGATCCACGGATCCGCCACCTCCTCGACGGGCTCGCCCCAGCGCAGGTGGTCCCAGACGAACACCCCGTCCCATCCGGCTTCCTCGGCCTCGGCGGCCAGGCGGGCGACGACGAGTGGGTCGGCGAGTTCGTCGAAGAGCGGCAACCACAGCGCCGAGCGGATGCCGTCCTGGGCGGGCTCGGGTGAAGGCGTGCTGGTCATCTGTCCTACTCCTGAGGTTGACATCGTGCCTGGTCACAACCTACGAGCAGCGGTCTGTCCACTGGGAGATCCGGTCAGGGTGTGTTGCGGTCGGCGCCGGTCTGCCCGGGTGACCGCGTCAGGACGCTCACCGCCGCGACCGGCAGCAGCAGGGTGAGGAGGCCCGAGACGACCAGGCCCGTGCCCGTGCCGGTCAGCTGGATGAGCGGGCCGCCGGCCAGCAGGCCCAGCGGGGCCGCGATCGTCGCCCCCGTCGTCCAGAGCGTCACCACCGGCTGCTGCTCGCCGGGCCGCAGGCCCGACTGCAGGAAGCTGTATGCGACGGGGGTGAACGGCGCCCACACCAGGCCGCCCAGCGCGAACACGATCATCGCGGCGGTCAGGTTGTCCACGGCGGCCAGGGCGATCGGGCAGAGCGCCCACAGGCCGATGATCGCGACGAGCAGATGGCGCTGGGGGAGGCCGCGCATCAGGTTGACCAGAGCGGCACCCGCCAGCGCGCCGGCGCCCAGGCTGCTCCAGAGCAGGCCGAGACCGGACGCGCCGCTGTGCAGGGTGCCCTGGACGTACAGGGGGAGTGCCACCTCGATCGGCATGTAGAGGAAGTTGAAGAAGAAGACCACGACCAGCAGCCGGGCGGCCACGGGGCGGCGGCGCAGGATGCGCCAGCCCGACTCGTCCTGCTGCGCGTCGGTGGGCTCCTTCGACTCCGCCCCCGTCCGTGGCACCCAGCGCAGTACGCACGCCATCAGCAGCAGCGCACCGCACGCGTCGACGAACAACACCGCGCCGGGCCCGCCGGACGCCACCATGAGCCCGCCGGCCACGGGCCCCAGCACGTAGAGTGCGACATTGCTGTTCAGGCCCAGCAGTCCGTTGACGCCGTACCGTTCCGCCTCGTCCGCCATCGAGGTGAGGAGTAGACGGCGGCTGCCGGCTGCGGCCATCCGGAATGCCGAGCCCAGCAGCAGCCCGCTTACCAGCATGGGCAGGCTGAGCCGGCCGGTCACCGCGGCCATGCCCAGGCCGGTGAAGGTCAGCGCCCGCAGCGCGCAGTCGGCGATCAGCAGGGTGCGGGGCGGTATCCGGACCCGGCCCAGGCCGATGCCGAGTGCCAGGACCGTGGACAGGACGAACGGGGCCGCCTCCACTATCGCGACGGCGATCGCCGGGGGTATGTGCCCGTGGGTGCGCAGGGTCTGCACGGGCATGGCCACGATGATCATGCCGGTGCCGATGTTGGCCAGCAGGTCGCCGAGCAGCAGCCCGGCCACGCGCTTGTTGCGCAGCACGTCACGATACGAGCGGTTCGCCGTCGCGGATGGAGCGCCGCCAGACTTGGACACGTGGTGGACTCCTCACCGGTGAAGTTTGCGAAGCTGCCGGGCCGGGCCGCGGCCTGCTGGTCACCGCGGTGATGCGCTGCCATGCCTGCTCACGGGTCGCGTCGACGTCGTCGGTGCTGAAGACGATCATCGGGTCTCAGTGCTCGTCGACGACCCGGCCGTTCAGGGCGGCGCTGTCCTTGGTGAGGGCCATGGTCAGCGGCGCCTCGGGGAAGGTGGGCAGGGCGGCGAACGCGGCGCCCATCTGCTCGGCGCTCTCCCAGTGCCAGGTGTCGGTGTAGGTGCCGTCCTCGAGCTGGATCAGCACGACGTGGGTGAGCCCGGGGTGCCCCTCCCGGACGGTCGCGATCAGCGAGTTCCGTCGGGCCAGGAACTCCTCCAGGTCGGCGTCGGCGACGGAGTAGCGGTGTGAGCGGACAACGGACATGTCGGTGTCTCCTGTGTGTGTGGGTCGGCGCTTACCAGCTGCCGGCGATCTGCCGGATCGGGGCGTTGAGGCGGTTGAAGAGGTTGGTGACGGCGGTCATCAACAGGATCGAGGCGAGCTGCTTCTCGTCGAAGTGGTCGGCGGCGTTGTCCCAGACCTCGTCGGGGACGGCGTCGGCGCGGTCGGCCAGCCGGGTCGAGGCCTCCGCCAGCTCCAGCGCGGCCCGCTCGGCGTCGGTGTAGTACGGAGCTTCGCGCCAGGCGGTGACCAGGCCGATGCGCTCGTCGCTCTCGCCGAGCTTGCGCAGGTTCTTCAGGCCGGCGTCGACGCAGAAGCTGCACCCGTTGATCTGGCTGACCCGCAGGTGGATCATCTCCATGAGCTCCTGGGGCAGACCCTGCGACTGAGCGGCTTTTATCAGCTCCTGGATCGGCCGCATCACGGCGGGGATGATCGTGGCGGGGTTCTTCATCCGGGCTTCCATCGTGTTTCCTCCGTCTCGGTTGGTGTGAGATCAGATTGGCTGCCCGGGTTGATACATTCGCTATGCGCCAACGATGCGACGGTGATGGGGGGACGATGCCGCGCTTCACCCTTCTCGGCCCCGTCCAGATGATCGCCGACGGCGCGCCCCTGACGGGCATCGCCCCACATCACCGGGCTGTTCTGGCCTACCTCCTGCTCAACGCAGGCCAGGTGATCAGCATCGAGCGGCTGATCGACGCGATGTGGGGCTACGACCGGCCCGACACCGCCCGATCGCAGATCCATGCCTCGATCACCGCGATCCGCAAGGTGCTGCGTGGTGCGGGAGCCGTACAGCTCCTGGAGACGCGTGCCGGCGGCTACATCGCGCGGCCCGAGCCAGGCCAGCTCGACGCGCAGGAGTTCACCGACCTGGTAGCCGCCGGCGAGCTGCGCGAAGCGCTGGATCTGTGGAGCGGCGAGGCGCTGGAGGACGTGCACGCACACTACGTCAGCGGAGTGCGGCAGCTCTGGAACGACCGGCGGCTGTCGGCGTACGAGCGCCTGGTGGAGGCCGAGCTCGCCGACGGGCGGTACGGCGATCTGCTCGACGAGCTCGCCGCCCAGGTGAGCGCGAACCCGCTCCGCGAGACGCTCAACGGCCACCTCGTCCTGGCCCTGCACCGGTCGGGGCGGCAGGCCGACGCCCTGGCCGCGGCGCGTTCCTACCGTACGGCTCTCGCGGAGGAACAGGGCCTTGACCCCGGGCGTGCCTTCACCGAGCTGGAGCGGGCGGTCCTGGCGGACGACCCGGCCCTGCGCCTGGCCGGCGCGGCGCCGGTGGTGTCCGGCCCACCGCGTCGCTCCACCTTCCTGCCCTACGACATTCCCGATTTCTCCGGACGGGCCCCCGAGCTGCCCTCCTCCGCCAGCTCGGGGTGCCCGCCGACCGCATCCCGGTCACGCTGGTCGAGCGGAGCGCCCTCTGGCGTGCCGAGCTGGCCGATCGCCGTGTGCTCGCCGTACTGGACAACGCCTTCGACGCCGAGCATGTGCGCCCCCTGCTGCCGGGGCACTCCGACACCCTCGTCCTGATCACCAGCAGGCGGCGGCTCGTCGACCTGGACGGCGCCCATGCGCTGTCGGTCGACCTGCTGGGCGAGCAGGACGCCGCCGAGCTGTTCGAGCGGATCGTGGGCGAACGCGCTCGCCACGAGCCGGACGCCGTACGCGAGGTGCTGCAGCTGTGCGGGCATCTCCCGCTCGCCATCCGGATCTCGGCTGCGCGCCTCCAGCACCGCCCGCGCTGGACCGTGTCCTACCTGGCGGGCCGGCTGCGGGACCATCGCCGGCTCCTGGACGGGGTGTCGGCGGCCTTCGCCCTCTCCTACGAGCAACTCCATGAGGCTGAGCAGGGCATGTTCCGCCTGCTCGGGCGGGTGCCCGGCCGCGACATCGACCCCTACGGCGCGGCCGCGCTGGCGGGGATCTCCGAGGAGGAGGCGGAGGAACTCCTCGAAGGACTCCTGGACGCCCACATGCTCCTGCAGTTCGAACCCGGCCGGTACACCTTCCACGACCTGCTGCGCGAGCACGCCCGCTCGATCGCCGAGGACGACGGCGCCGGCGGCAGGACGCGCAGGCGGAGCAGTACCTCAAGCAGGCTCTCGACCTCACCCGGATCGGCGCCGACACCTGGGGTGAGGCCCACGTGCTCGGCATCCTCGCCCTCGTCCTGGACAGGGCCGGCCGTCCGGCGGAGGCCCGGCGCCATCTCGACCTGGCACTGGCGCTCCACCGCAAGGTCGGCAACCCGGCCGGAGAGGCGGTGAGCCTCAACCACCTCGGCGTCGTCCTGCGGCATCAAGGCGAGCTCGCTCAGGCACGCGCCCGCCACGAGCAGGCCGCGGCTGTCTACCGCAAGCTCGGCAACACCACCGACGAGGCGGCCGCACTCAACGGGCTGGCCAAGGCGGCGGGCGACCCGGCTCGGGCGGTCGAGGGGCACACGGCCGCGCTCGCGCTCGCCAACCTGACGCGCAACCGGCCGGAGCGGGCGCGCGCTCACGATGGGCTGGCGCGCGCCCACCTCGCACTCGGGCACTCAGAGCAGGCGTGTGAGCATGGGCGGCTGGCTCTCGGCCTTTACAGCGAGCTCGGTGTTCCGGAGGCCGAGGAGGTCCGCACCTTCCTGAAACATGCCGGAGAGTCCACAGGGCTGGACAGTCCTCACCCCGTGAGGCCGTGAGCGTGACGAACGGTCAGGCCGCGCCGCGCGCGTATCCGGCCAGCGCGTCCTTGTCTCGCAACGCCTGGAGCTCGCTGCGCGACAGTGTCATGGTGAACAGGCCAGGATCGGTTCCGGCTTGGGTCAGCCGCCTGCCGTCCGGGTGCCAGAGCCCGCTGCCGCCGCACGACTCCCACCCCGCTCCCGTGCCGGCGTAGTTCGCGACGACCGCGAACATCCGGTGATCCATGGCGCGGGCCGCGAAGTGGACGTCGATGCGTCGCTCCTCCGCCTGGGTGTACAGGGCCGAGGCGGCGTAGACGTCGGCGCCGTCGCGGGCCGCGTCCTCGGCGTGGGTCGGCACGCCGGCGTCGTAGCAGATGGCGAGGGCGACGCGCCAGCCGTCGATGTCGAGGAGCGGGCCCTTTCCTGCGGGCTGGAACATGCTTCGCTCCAGGCCGTGCAGGTTCCGCTTGCCGTGGACGTGGATCTCGCCGTCGGGGCGCATCACCAGTGAGGCGATCCACTTCGTGTCGTCGGGCCAGCGGTAGGCGGCGCCCACCACCGTGGTCACCCCGCGCTCCTGGACGGCCTGACGAATGACGTCGAGCCTCGGATCGTTCTCGCTCACCCAGGATGATGGGTCGGTGAGGAGAGACAGGTCGTAGCCGACCAGTGACAGCTCGGGAAACAAGAGCAGTCTCGCTCCGGCATCGGCCGCACTGTGTACCAAAGCGGCCGCCGAACGGGCGTTGGCTCTCACATCGCCTGGTTCGGCGGAGATCTGTGCGACTGCCACGATCAACGACTCTGAGGACATGCCCGGCATCATAGCTGCCGTGATCTTGCACCCACGCCCCGGGTACCGGCGGAGATGAGAAGACCGTGACGCGGGCGGTCACGTCCGCTTCGTGGGGAGGGGCAGCGTCAGGCCGACCTTGACCGGGCGCATCACGATGCTGGTGGTGAAGCGGCGGACGTTGGCGTTGTCGAAGAACGTCCGCTGCGTGAACTCCTCGAAGTCCTCCATGTCCCGCGCGATCACGATCAGCACGAAGTCGTAGGCGCCCGTCACGTAGTAGCACTGCTGCACGTTCGGATCGGCGTCCACCTGATAGCGGAAGGCGTCGAGCACCTCCGACCGTTCGCGCTCCATCTCGACCTCCACGACGAATGTCATCGCCTGGCCGAGCGCCTTCGGGTTGAGCACCGCGACCTCCCGCGCGATCACCCCGCTCTCCCTGAGGCGCTTGATCCGCCGCTGGACCGCAGCGGCGGACAGACCCACGTCGGCGGCGATCGACTCGGCGATCGTGCGGGAGTCCCGCTGCAGGCGGTCGAGGATGGCGTGGTCGAGGTCGTCCAGCGGTGGTGTGCGCATGGCCGCACGATAGCCGCGATTCGTGCGGCCGGACCGCATGAGCGGCCGCCGGTTCGAGGATCAGCCGCGCCGTACCTGCCTAGGCTCTCCTCCATGGAGAGCAGCTGGCTGAACACCGGACGCGGCCCCTACACCGCGCGGGAGCGCGAACTGGTCGGCGCCGGCCACGCGGCGCGCGCGCTCGCGCACTTCCGGGGGCACGCCGCCTACCGCCCCACCCCGCTGCGCCCGCTGCCGGCCCTGGCCGCCGCGGCGGGCGTCGGCACGGTCGAGATCAAGGACGAGAGCGGGCGGATGGGGCTGGGCAGCTTCAAGGCCCTGGGCGGGATGTACGCGGTGGCGCGGCTGGTGTCCGCCGAGGCCGAACGGCTGTACGGCCCGCATCCCGGCGACGGGCGGCTGCGCGAGGTCGCCGCCGCCGCCCCGTTCGTCTGCGCCAGCGCGGGCAACCACGGCCTGGCCATGACGGCGGCGGTGCGCGAGCTCGGCGGCGATCCCGTCGTCTACCTCAGCGAGGACGTCCCGGAGCCGTTCGCGCGGCGGTTGCGCTCGTTCGGCGCGCGGGTACGGCGCAGCGCCGGCGACTACGAGCAGAGCATGGCCGAGGCGGCGCAGGCGGCGCGGGACCACGGCTGGCGGCTGGTGGCCGACAGCTCGTGGGAGGGCTACACCGCCGTCCCGCTCGACATCATGCGCGGCTACACCACGTTGTTCGCCGAGATCGACACCGCACCCACCCACGTGTTCGTCCAGGCGGGTGTGGGCGGGCTGGCCGGCGCCGCCGCCGGTTACGTGCGCGACCGCTGGGGTGAGGATCCCAGGATCGTCGTCGTGGAACCGGAGGCCGCCCCCTGCCTGATGGTCAGCGCGATGGAGGGCCGGCCCGCCAGGGTCGGCGGCGGGCGGACGAGGCTGGGGCGGCTCGACTGCCGCGAGCCGTCCCTGCTGGCCTGGCGGCTGCTCGCACGCCTGGCCGACGCCTTCGTGACCATCACCGACGAGCAGGCCGAGGCCGCCGCCGCCACCCTGGCCGGCCAGGGGGTACGGCTCTCGCCGTGCGGGGCGGCGGGCGCGGCGGGGCTGCTGTCCACGGACCCCGCCACGCGCGCCGCCCTCGCGCTGGACGCGGACTCCCGCGTCCTCCTCGTCGGGACCGAACGGGCGTACTGACCCGCCGTGACCCGACCGGCTCGCCAGCGGCCCTGCGGGGATCCGGCGTTTCGGTACGGCACCGGTCGTGGGCGGCCGGGATGCCGCAATCCGTTCGCGGTAGATCACGGCCGCCGCCATGATGTGCCCATGCCCTCGAAGACCGCCTATCACGACGCGCTCGGAGACTACTTCGCCGAGCACGCCGACATCAGCCCGTACAACGCCTACACCGATCGGCCCGCGATGCTGGAACTCGCCGGTGACGTCGCCGGGGCGAGGGTCCTCGATGTCGGCTGCGGCGCCGGACACTACGCGGCCGAGTTACTGGCGCGCGGCGCCGAGGTGGTCGGTGTCGACGGCAGCGGCACGCTGCTGGATCACGCGCGGGCGCGTGTGGGTGAGCGGGCCGAGCTTCGCCTGCACGATCTGGAGGAGCCGCTGGCGTTCGCCGATGACGCGTCGTTCGACGGGGCCGTGTGCGCGCTGGTGTTCCACCATCTCACCCGTCGCGCGCAGCTTCTGGGTGAGCTGCGCCGGGTGCTGCGGCCTGGGGGATGGCTGCTGGTCTCGACGACCCATCCGGCAGCCGATTGGCAGCACTTCGGCGGCTCGTACTACGCCGACGACTGGGTCGACCTCTCCCTCAGCGGGAGCCCGTTCTCGATTCACTTCCAGCGCATGCCGCTGGAGACCTTCTTGGGCGAGCTGCTGGCCGCTGGGTTCGTGCTGGAGCGCCTCATCGAGCCGCGTCCGGCACCCGAACTGAGAGAGATCGACGAGGCCACTCACGACAGGCTGCACCGGGCGCCGTCCTTCCTCGCTGTCAGGCTTGTGCGCCCTTGACACGAGATGGAGGGCGGCTGTCCGTGCCGCTCCCCCTCCTTAAGTCGATGATCCTCCGACTTTGGTCGCCGTCGAGGCGCGGGCCGGACGGCGAGCCATCGGATGGCGGTAGGTTCGAATGACGTGAATGCCGGAAAAGACTCAGAGGCCACCGTCGTCGCCGATTCCGCCCTGATCGTGATCCTGGCCTGCGTCGCCGGTGGCGCCGTCCTCGGCTGGCTGGTGAAGCTGCTCGCGCGATGGCTCGTGACCCTGCCCTGGGCACCGTTCCAGGGGCCGGCCAAGCTGCTCAGCTCGTTCCCGGAGCCGGGGCTCACCATCGGCGTCGTTGCCGTGGGCGTCATCGCGGGCCTTCTGCTGGGCCTCACCGCCGTGCATGAATCCCTTACTGTCGCCGTCTCCGACACACAGGTGACGCTCTCCACCAGGGACGAGACCCAGGTCGTCGAGCGGGGTGAGATCGCCTTGGCGTTCAAGGACGGCAAGCAACTCGTGCTGCTCGGCCACCACGGCCGGGAGACCGCAAGGGAAGAGACCGACCTGAGCGCGAAACGCCTGTCCAGGGCCTTCACCAAGCACGGGTACGGCTGGGCGGAGACGGACCCGCACGACGACGCCTACCGGCTCTGGGTTCCCGGCGCCTCCGGCCTGCCCGACGGCGCGAACGCCGTCTTCGCCGCCCGCGCCCAGGCGCTGAAGGCGGACAAGGGCGACGACGCCAGGGAGTTGCGCAAGGAACTGGCCAGATTCGGCGTCGTCGTGCGGGACAGGGACAAGCGACAGTATTGGCGCATGGCCTAGCTTGATCTTCAACCCGTGCCTTGCGGACGCGGGTTCGCTGGACTCGGAGGTTCTGGCGAGTCCCGTAACGGTGTGCGGGTCGCGGGGTGGTTGTTGCGGTGCCGCCGGAGGTCAGCACCCCCTACCGGCCGCGCCGTACCGCTGCGGGAACGCCACAGGGGGCGGCTGCCGTGGCCGAAGCGACCGCCCGACGAGCCACCGACTCCTCAACCGGGTGGAAGCGGGCACGGGTGGCGCTGAAGGGCGCCGGACCAAGATCTGGCGGGTGGTGCTTCGGGCCCTGGTCACGACCTCTATCATGGGCGCGCGACGACCTCATGGGCGTCCCGGAACCGAGAGGCACGCCGCATGCACCCGCCGACCGACGAGCCGACGATCCTCTCGATGGTTCAGATCCCCGGTGGCACGGTGGACCTTCGAGACGATCGACGCGGCACCCGTTGGCAGATCGAGATCGCTCCCTTCCTGTTCGGCCGGTATCCCGTCACCGCGGACCTCCATCGCGAGGTCACCGGAGCGGATCTCGATCCGTCCGTCGGCGGCGCGTCGCCTGTGACGAACGTCAGCTGGCTCGACGCGATCGAGGTGTGCAATCGAATCTCGGCTCGCTCCGGGCTGAACCCTGCCTACTCCCGCGACGCTCAGAGCGGGGAAGTGACCTGCGACTGGACGTCCAACGGCTATCGCCTGCCGACCGAGGCGGAGTGGCAGTACGCCTGCAAGGCGGGTACCAGCGGGTACCGGTACGGGGAGATCGACGACATCGCCTGGTACGCGAACAATTCCGGAGGCCGCGTCCACGACGTCGGCGGCAAGGCACCCAACCCGTGGGGGCTGCACGACATGCTCGGCAACGTCTGGGAGTGGTGCTGGGACCTCTACGACGAGGAGGTCTACGGCTCCTATCGCATCTTCCGCGGCGGGAGCTGGGCCGAGTCGACGCGGGGCTGCGGAGCCTCCGTACGTCGCCGCAGCCACCCCACGTTCGCCATCGACGACCTCGGCTTCCGGCTCGCTCGAACCGTGTCATGAGGCGGTCGAGTTCCTGTCGGGTGAGGGGCTTTTCGTAGGACGCCGTCTCGAGCGGTGCATCCAGGCGCCGCGGACCGCGAGTCGGTGCAGGCCAAGCGGCGGCCATACGACCGGCCTCGTCGGCGTCCTCGTCGGGTCCGCCCGGCGCCTGCACGACGCCTGCACGACGCCAGGAGGCCGGGCACGCGCTCGGGGCACCTCCCGGGCCTCCTTCCAGGTCGACGGCGAGTACCGGAACGAGCACGTGCCCGGATCGCGACGGATCGGCCGGTCAGCCGAAGCGCTCGGCCGTCCAGGCGTCCCATGCGGCCTGCTCGTCGCGGCCCGCGAAGTTCTGGTGGCCGAGCACGAGGGCGTCGCCGCGGGCCGTACCGGAGTGGATGAACCGGTACAGGCCCTCCTCCGTCCGGACACCCAGGTTCACGGGCAGGTTCGCATAGTAGACGACCCCGTCGGAGCCGCCCGGAAGCCGGACCTCGTCGCCCTCGGCGACGTCCGGCGTGACGCCCAGCGACTCCGTGACGATCTTCCAGACGGCGTCAGGGCCGCCCGCTCCTGGCCGCACGACGGTTGTGACCGACGGGGTGCGGCCGGTGAAGTGCGTAAGGTACTGCTTGAGGGTCTCCAGGTAGATGGGCCAGCCGGCCTTCATCGCCTCGAACTCGGTCTCCCAGTCGTCGCCGAGCATGCCGCTCTGCACGAGCCGCAGCACGGTCGTGCCGCCGCCGCGCCCCTCGATGAGGTACTCGAACGCCATGAACTGTCCGTCGGGAGTCTCCGCGCTGCGGGTCGAGAGGCGGATGCCCGCCTCGTAGGCGGTGATCGTGGCCTGCTCGGTGTGGCCCATCATCGTGAGGTCGGCGGGACCGCCTGCGGACGTGCCGAGCTCGGTGCGTCCCATGAACCAGGAGTCGACGCCCGGTCCGGTCGCGATCGCGTCCCAGACCTGCTCGGGAGTGGCGGCGAGCTCGATCTCCTGGCTCAGCTCGAACGGGTGTGTCATCAGGCTTCCCTCATGCTCGGGTGGACGGCGACGATCCGGTGGTCTGCTCGGCGGACTCTTCGTAGTATTCGGACACCAGGGCCGCAACGGCTCCGGCGTGCTTGTCGGCGCACACGGCCCGGTCGGGTTCGACGCACGCCGGCGCGTTCGGGGCGGCCGGCATGGTCGCGGAGCCGGGCCCGGATGGGCTCAAGCGAGACCTCGGCGACGTCCTGCATGGCCGCAGGCTACATCGGGCACAGACGTTCCCGCGTTGACTGACGACGATCTCGCCGACCGCCGGGCGTGGCCCGGCCATACGTGGACATCGGCCGTTACCGCCTCAGCGGTTCAACGCTCTGCCGGACTCCGGCACGGTCCACCACCGCCATCCGATCGTCCCGCCTCGGGGCTGTCCGGGCCGCGCTTCGCGTCGGCGATCTCCGCCTCGATAGGGTCCCAGCGTGTCGACATCCGGGCTGCGCCGGTCGGTCCGGGCCATCCTCGTCGATGAGGATGAGCGGGTACTCCTCTGCCGCCATGACCTGACTTCCGAGGGTGGGCCCGTCGTCTGGGCGATGCCGGGCGGCGGGGTCGAGCCCGGCGAGTCCCTTCTTACGGCTCTTCGGCGTGAGTTGGACGAAGAAGTCGGTCTCCTGCTGAGCGACGAGCCACACCATGTGTGACGGCAGGAAGTGGTGGGCTCCCAGTACGCGGCAGGCTACGGGGGCGTGATCAACGACTACTACCTGGTTCGGACAGCGAGTTTCGTGCCGCGTGGGTCGTGGACGGACGCACAGCTGGCCTTGGAGAACATCACGCGCTTCCGATGGTGGACAGTGGCTGACATCGCGGCGCAGAGGGGCGATGAGGTGTTCTCACCGCGAGACCTCGCGAACAGACTGGGGTCGCTGCTGGTCGACGGCCTCCCCTCAGGGCTGATCCACATGGGGTTGTGACCCTCGGCCGCGGATGAGGCAGCTGACGCCGTCGCCGTCCTCGCCGCGACGCTGGGCGTCGCCGTCGGGCGATGGACGCGGTGGCTGATCGCCGGGCCGCTGGTGGTGGCCGTCCTGGGCTTCCTCATCTACACCAACCCCATGAACGGCCCGGCGGGCTGGCTGCTGCCGGTGATGCAGGACCATCGGCCCGACTGGCCGGACCGGCCGTCGGCCGTCCACCTGGTCTACGTGCTCGCGCTCGCGGTCGCATTCGGCGGGATCGCGCTGCTCAAGCATCGTGTACGGCTCGCGCCCGCCGCGGCCGTAGTGGTGGCGCTGGCTGTCGCGGTGCCATCGGGGGCCATCGCGGCAGCCGAGCCCTCGGTTGCCCGCCCTTCGGCGGGTGAGCTGAGTTTGGACGACGTGGACCCGCGGGTCCGCGAACGCTACTTCGGCAAGGACGCGCACCGCTGTTCCGTGCGGCAGGGCATCACCTACTGCGCCTATCCGGGCTACGAGCCGTGGATCCCGCTGTGGGAGCAGGCCGTGCGGCCGATCGCGGAGGCTCTGCCCGCCGCGCTGGGCGCCCGGATGCCCCGCGTGGAGCAGACCTCGTACACCTGGTTCTTCGGCGACGACTCCGACACCCCCATGGTCCGGCCGCCGATGACGTGGGGCAGCCTCGACCAGCGCAGGATGCTGGCCGAGGACGTGGCCCTTTGGGCGACTGGCCTCGCGGACGCGTCCGCCCGAGCCGGCGAGATCCGCGCGGGCGAGCGATGCGATGTCCGCGGACAGGCCCGGACCGTGGTGACGATCTGGCTCATGGGACACGTCGCGGCCTGGAGCGCACGTCCAACGCCCCGATGGGAGCCACGCCATGCCTCTGACGCTGCCCGCCCCCACTCGTGAGACCACCACCGGCGGCCCCGGCCGTCGCGCGTCGGTCGCGCCAGCGCGGCTGCTGTCCGCGCGGCTCCTGGTCCGGCCGCTCATCTGGGCAGCCGGATCTTGCGCCGTTGTCGCAGGTGCTGGCGTCCAGCTCCGTCGTCGGTGTCGGTGCTGGTGTCGAGCCCGTCGCTATGACGGTTTTGCCCCTTTGGCGTAGCCCCCTTTCCTGTTCGATGGCCTTGTCCAGCGCGGTGACCAACTCCTGGTCCAAGACCATTCCGGCGGCGTGGTGGTGGGCACGGACCGTGGTGGAATCCACGCTGACTAGGTCCAGGTCGACCTGCCCGCGAGCCGCGGCCTCGGCGATCATCGCCTGCATCAGACGCGCGAAGACATCCGCCATCGCCCAGGATCGGAACCGGTCATAAGTGGTGGACCACGGCCCATACTCGGCAGGCAGATCCCGCCACGGGGAACCGGTCCAAAACCGCCACATCACCGCGTTGAACTGCTGACGCAGATCCGGAATCGGGCCCCGCTCACCCAGTGGCAGGTGAGGCTCGATCAACGTCCATTCCTCGTCGGTGAGGTCTCCAGGCGCCATGCTGCTGGCCTACCGGCATCACGGATGACGCGCAGCCGAATCCCTCTGGTCCCAACCCCGTACAAGGCCTTAGGGCGCGGTCCGGAACCGCGCCCTAACTGGCTTGACAGCGTTGACACGGGATGATCTTGGACATACGTTCCATGAATGCCCAGTCGATTACTGGCTTCACTGATCGTCCTGCTGCTCTGCTCGTGCTCGGCACCCACGCCGGGAGGGTCCACTCCGGCCGTGGCAACACCCGCGCCGGCAGGACCCGCCTACGAGGGCCCCGCTCTGCCGGGACTCGCGGCGGAGCAGGCGTGGACGCTGCCCCTCGGCTCCATCCGTGACGCCGTCGCCGTCGGCAAGTCCTTCGCCGTACTTGGGCGGGCCGCCGACACCTTCGCCCTCCAGGTGATCGATGCCGCCACGGGCAAAGAGCTCAAGAGCATCCCGATCGAAGACGAGGACGCGACCCTGCGCGCGGACACTGATCACGGCAAACCGGTGGCAGTGGTACGGCATCGGCGGCAACTGGCCGCATCGGGGCTGACCGCCGAGTCCAGCCAGGTGTCCGACCTGGTGATCGACGAGACAGGCTCGGAGGTCTGGCGCTCGCCAGAGGGCGGCAACGGCAGCTCCGGCACCTTCTTCATCGGTGGCTACGCCGCCGAAGGCGAGGCGGACGGAGCCGGTCTTAGCAACGTGTCCAAACTGTCCACCCTCGCAGGCGAACAGGCCGTCGCCCTGCCGATCGGCGCCGAGGAAGAAAACTCCTTGCTCGGCGTCATCAAGGACAAGGCGGTGTACCGGCCGAGGGGGATGCTCCTGGACGAGGAGGCGGCGGTCGTTCATGGCTTCGACCTGTCCAAGGGCGGGAGCTTGGCCTGGCGGCTACCGCGAGATGTGCAGGGCAGAACCATCGTCGGCGACTTTCTGCTCACCTGGCAGTCGGACGGGATGTCCTCCACTCACTCGCTGTACGACCTGATGACGGGTGAGCGGGTGGGCGGGTTCGAGGTTTCGAACTCGGTGGGTGTGCGATGCGCGACGTCCGCCTTCGACGCCGACAGCGATACCGTGCTGTGCGACGATCCACTGACACTGATCGATTCCAGGACTGGCAAGCTCCTCGTCCCCACTGTGGAAAACCAGCGTGAGGTGTCGGTCGAGTCGGCCTTCGGTGGAATCGCCTACCTCAAGGTCAAGCAAGAGCAGGGAGCCGAGCCTCTCTACCTGGCCCTGGACGACAAGACCGGCAAGGTGCTCGGCGACAACCTGCCCGCGGCGCCGCTGGCGGTCAGCACTGATGGCTACGCGCTGATCTGGCACAAGCTCCATGCTTTCGGGTTCAAGCGGGCTGCCTGACACGGCTGCCCGCATGAAGATCCGAAGTCCGTACAGGCCTAGTCCGCCAGGCATGGCTAACCGGTCGGAGCGGTGAGCAGCTCCCCGACGGTGCCGTTCCGCGAGCGATCCGCAGAACGGCTCGCCTGGTTGGGGCGGTGCAGTAGGACACGGTGCGGATGCTCGGGGTCTTCTCGACCGAGGGACCCGCTGGCGAACCCGCCCGGCGCGGTCGCCTTCGTCGCACCTACGGGGTCACAGGTAGATGAACTGGTCGGCGACGATGACTGCCGAGGCGTCTGCTCCGCGAGAGCTACACCCCCAGGTGAGTCGGCGACCGTCCCAGCATTCGTGACAGGGTGAACGAATGGCGACGAACCGCGAGCACTCACCCGATCTCCACCCCACCGGATTGGAACCGTGGTCGGACACCACCCCGGCCCACAGAGATCTCCTCGCGGCAAAAGCGCTCGTCTACGACCCCTGCGGGTTCACCTGCTCGCAGCCAGTCCCGGAAACCGAGAGTGCCGCGTACGCCGCCCATGCCTTCACCCTTGACGGACTCGCCATCCGATTCCGCGCAGCCAAGACGACCCCCACCAAGGTCGGCCAGTTCGTCACCGTATGGAAGAGGTCCCCGGGCGGGCACATCCAGCCTTTCGACGCAACCGACCCCATCGACCTCTTCGTCGTCAGCACCCGCGACCATCACCACTTCGGCCAGTTCGTCTTTCTCATGGACGCGCTCTGCCAACACGGTGTCGTATCAGCGAACGGTTCCGGTGGGAAACGAGCCTTCCGCGTCTACCCGCCCTGGGTGACCACCACCAACCGCCAAGCCGGCACTGCGCAGGCGTGGCAGCTGGATCACTTCCTGCACCTGCCTCAGGACGGACCCATCGACTCCGCCCGCGCCCAAGCGCTCTACCACCCATAGGACGGACAACCTCTGATCATTCGGAATGACTTGTCTAGAGGAAGAGAACACGCCCGAGACGCAGGGTCTGACAGGGGAAGATGACGGCTATGGAGATTGATGAGGACTTGGTGCGATCCCTCCTGCGTGAGCAGCATCCGGACCTTGCAGGATTGGATCTCCATCTGGCAGCCACCGGCTGGTCCAACCAGCTGTGGCGTCTCGATGACGAGTTGGCGGTGCGCCTACCGCGTAGGGCACAGGCTTCATCTGGCCTTCGCAACGAGCAACAATGGCTTCCCTCCTTAGCCCCACGCCTTCCACTCCCAGTGCCAACCCCTTTGCGGATGGGTGAACCGTGCGCCCGTTTCCCGTGGCCGTGGATGGTTACGACGTGGGTTCCCGGTGAACCGGGCGACCGCGTTTCCATCACCGACGGCGAACGCGCGGGCGACAGTCTGGCGACCTTTCTGAGGGCATTCCATCTGGAGGCGCCCGCGGATGCGCCGGCCAACCCGCTCCGCGGTGTCCCCCTCAGTACGCTCGCGCTCGAGTTCGACAGAAGAGTGCAGGACGTTGCTTCTCGCATCGCCGTTGATGATGTCCGTGCTGTCTGGGACGAAGCCGTCTCTGCTCCCGAGTGGGAGGGCCCGCCAGTCTGGCTGCACGGTGATCTTCATCCTGCCAATGTCGTCGTCTCGAGCGGGACGCTTTTCGGTGTGATCGACTTTGGCGAACTCTGCGCCGGCGATCCGGCGACCGATCTCGCCGCCGCGTGGCTGCTCCTTCCCTCAGATGCGGCTGCACGCTTCTTCGACGCGTACGCCAAGGCGGACAAGGCAATGATCCGGCGCGCACGAGGGTGGGCCGTCCACATCAGTGTTGGCCTCATGTGCATCGGCCAAGCCTGGGAACGGGGCCTGCCGGGCGGCCAGCCGACATGGGGACGCGCAGGCAGGGAGGCGCTTGATCGTGTTCTGGCATCCGGCTGAGAGTTCAGAACTGGCTTCACATGCGTGAGCGGTCGCTACAACGACCGTTCAAGATCATGAGAGTGGGGCACCGAAAATGCAGAGTTAGTCCGGACGAATGCGGCGTCCATCGTTCGGAACTACCTGACATGTTGCAGGTCAGACACTGGCCAATACCACGATTTCGCCCGGACAAGACAGCTGGTAAGACCGTCCTACCCGACATCTTGCCCCGGGATGATCTTGCTTGACCCAGCGGGCTCGTCGATCTCCCATGGCCGGGGCCACTGACCGGAGGGCGGCGGCGGACCGGCGATGCCGAGATCGCGGCGAGCGCTGGCATAGAAGGCGTCGCGGGCGCGGCTCATCGCGCCTACGGCGCTGACCCAACCATCTGGGTCATTGCGCATGCCCTTGGCGTAGAGCTCAACGTTCCAGACCGCTTCGTGCCAGGTGCGGGCTGCGGCCACGGTTGCCGCATCGCCCACCAGTAGCACCGACTCCCACTCGGCTGCCCGCTTGGTCTCAGCCTCGTCGAGCTGAGCCAGCCCCTCCTCGATGTCTATCGGGTTGCCGGTGCGGGGTAAGCCCCGGGCAGCGCCGATGCGCTGGGCCAGGTGGATCTGGATCTTCAGGAGGTGGGCGTAGCGGGCGTAGCTGTGGAAGCGCTCGTTGTCCCATCGCTCAGTTCTCGCGCGGCGCCAGCGGCCGCGTTCGGTGAGGCTGGAGGCGGCGTAGGAGCCGACCGCACCGACCACGACACCAAGGAGGGCGGGTAGCTGGTCAACGAAAGGCATCGTTCCTCCTGTGGTCGCACGCCCGCCGGGCAAGCCCCGCCGCAGGCACAAAGTGATCAGGGCCTCTGATCACCTATCTTGCTCCGCCTTTTCCGCCTGTGGGCGCGGGCCCGGGTCCGAGCCGACGCCTTCGCTCTGCTGCACGCCTCCCGACGGCTGCGCATTCGCTGGGAGATCCGCGCCGACATCCACCAAGCCTTCCTCAGGCTGGCCTGCGCGCTCATCTGCTGGCGTCGGCTCGCCTCAATGAGTTAGGACCTAAGTAAGACTGGGGAGTGTCACTGAGTGCTACCGCACCAGGTCCGCCTGGACGTACACCCAGGCGTCCGTACCAGAACCAAGGACCACCGGAATCCGGGTGTAGTCGTCCACCTCGTAGTCGTCTGCCATGGCAAGTTCGGCTTCGGAGATGCTGAACACCGTGCCCTCGACCGCGTCTTCGAGCCTGCCGGTGGGCCGCACAATGGGATGAAGCGCCGCCCCGCTGACCGCGACCACGTCCGGATCGGTGATCTCCACCATGGATAGTTCGTAGCCGGGTAGCGAATCCGGGTTGCCGGCCAGTTCGCGGCCGAAGTTGGCCTTCTGAACCGTGGGATCTTGCAGAGTTCCGTAAGAGAACAGGCGGACAGGGTGGTCATCTTGGGAGATCGCCATGCCCCCATCTTGCCCGTATGCCTAATCGTGTCTGTAGTACGGCCGGCCCTGAGTTCTGCTTGCCCACCTCACCCGGGTGATCGCCGAACGCGACCAGGACATGATCCGCGCGCGTTGCGGCCCCGGGGCATGGCGGCCCTTCGGCGGTCGCGCACGTCTGGCTTGAAGGCAGCCACTTCGAGACCTACCCGGCCGTCTCACTGGACGTGAGAGGTGATGGCGCGGCTGTTGTGGACGCCGATAGCGCGTCGCCGGCCGCCGTCCTCGGAGGCCCGCGCAGTGCTCCCTGTCATCGCCGCGGCCGCCGTGGCGCTGGTCTTCAGCCGCTGCGCGAGCGTGTCCAGCGCCGCGTCAACCGGTGGGTGTACGGCGAGCGCGGCGACCCCTACGTGGTGCTGTCCAGACTCGGCCAGCAGCTCAGCGGCGTCGTCCAGCCCGAGGACCTACCTCCAGCCATCGTCGGGACGGTCGCCCGCACTATCAAGGCGCCCTATGCCGCACTCGAACCGGCGGGCGAGATCGTCGCGAGCACCGGAACTCTTGCGAGCCTCACCGAGAGCTTCGACATCGGCCACCGGGGCGAGACGTTCGGCCGGTTGCACCTCGCCACCCCGGGCGACAACCTGTCCACCAGGGATCGGTGGCTGCTGGCTGACCTGGCCAGCCACTGCGGCGGCTCTGTACGGCGCGCAGGAATCGCTGCGCATCCACCGGCTCGTCGCCGACCTGCAGAAAACCCGGGAGGACCTCGTGCTCGCCCAGGAGGAAGAACGCCGCAAGATCCACCGCGACCTGCACGACTCACTCGGCCCGGCGCTGAGTGGCATTGCCCTGACCGTCGACACCGCACGCGCCGTCATGGCCAGCGACACAGCCGGTGCGGATGAGCTGTTGCAGGCGCTGAAAGAGCAGAGCAGCCAGACGCTGGAAGAGGTGCGGCGCCTGGCACGCCTGCTGCGTCCGCCGGTCCTGGACGAACTCGGCCTCCTCGGCGTGCTGAAACACCTGGGAGACACTGCCGAGCAAGCGGGCCTGGCCGCCACCGTGCGCGTCCCCGAGCTGCCCACCCTGTCGGCCGCCGTCGAGGTAGCCATCTACCGGATCGCGCAGGAGGCCGTCACCAACGTCATCCGGCACTCCGGCGCCGACTGCTGCCTAATCGACCTGAAAATCGCCGATCACGAGGTAACACTTGTGGTGTGCGACGACGGTACCGGCATTGCCTCTACTGACCGGCCCGGGGTGGGCACCGCGTCGATGCGCGAACGCGCCGAGGAACTGGCGGCGACCTCACCGTCTCCACCGACGCCGGCGGCACCCGCATCGTCGCGCGTCTTCCGCTGGCCAAGGAGCACGCATGATCCGGATCCTGCTCGCTGACGACCACCCGATCTTCCGCTACGGCCTGCGTGCGGTACTCGTCGAGGATGCGGCGGGTGGCCTCGACGCCGTTCATGCTGGGCATGGTGATGTCCATGAGCACCACGTCGGGCCGCAGTTGCCTGGCCAGCTCGAGGGCCTGCTCGCCCGATCCCGCCTCGCCGACCAGTTCGGTCTCCGGGGCGGAGGCCTGCCGAGCCGGACGTAGCGGCCAAGGCTCCCGAGGTGCTGATGCCGGGTTGGCCTGCGGTTCGGGAGCGGTTCGGCCATCGGTGGCCAGGTGCCGGTTCCAGGTGGCGGCCCTCGGAGTGCGATGGAACGGCCCCGGTGACACGGACCCGAATGGAGGGCCATGGAGGCCGGCTCAGTCGAGGACCTTGATCTTCTTCATGGTCGGTTGGGAGATCACCCGGGCCACGCCAGGAATGCCGATGATCTTTCCGGTCTGGAACGCCTCGTAGGCGGCGTAGTCGGCGACGAGGACGCGCAGGTGGTAGTCCGGGGTGGCGAACAGGCGGCGGAACTCGACGACCTCGTCGTAGGCGGCGATGGTCTTCTCCAGTTCCTCCAAGGTCTTCAGATCACTCACGCTGACCTCGATGGAGACGATGACCTCCAGCCCTCCGCCCAGGGCCTCGTGGTTGACGGTCGCCCGGTAGCCGGTGATGATGCCCGCCTCCTCCAGGCGCTTCACCCGGCGCAGGCACGGAGGAGGGGTGAGCCCCACGCGCCGGGCGAGCTCGACGTTGGTCAGCCGGCCGTCCTGCTGGAGGAGAAACAAAATTTCTCTGTCCACCTCATCAAGTGCATGTTCATTGCTCACAAGGCGATTATAGAGCCAGAATCGGAAACCATATGAGGTCGATTTCGACCTAGAATTACTTGCCAGCTCGTGCCGACCTCGGATGCCAGGACGCGAGACCGGAAAGGTGAAGCTCATGACGAACCGTGCCGCACAGGTCGAGGCCTGGCTGGACGAACGGGCCGAAGAGATGGCGCACCTGCTCGAACGTCTCGTGGCCGTCGACTCCGAGAACCCGCCCGGACGCGCGCTCGGCCGCTGCGCGCAGGTCCTGCGCGAGGCGATGGACCGCCTGGGCCTGGCACCGGAGATCATCGACATCGTCGACCCGTCCGGTGAGCTTGACGACCCGTGCGTTGTTCGCGGCACCGCCGGCGACGGTGACAAGCTCATCTACTTCCACGGCCACTTCGACGTGGTGCCCGCCCAGAACCGCGGGCAGTTCACGGCCGTACGCCGCGACGGGAGGATCATCGGCCGAGGCGCGGCGGATATGAAGGGAGGCATCGTCAGCATGCTCTACGGCGCCGCGGCCGCCGAGGAACTGGGGCTGCTCGGCGATGGGCGGATCGTCGTGCACCTGGTGTGTGACGAGGAGACCGGCAGCGTCGTGGGCGCCGGGCACCTGCGCGCCGCGGAGCTGATCGAGCCGGCCGCGCTCGCCATGGTCACCGCGGAACCCAGCGGCAGCAGCATCTGGAACGCCGCCCGCGGTGCCGTCTCCGTCCGCGTCGACATGCGAGGCCGCGAGGCCCACGTCGGACAGGCGAACCTCGGCGTGAACGCCTTCCAGCACATGCTGCACATCGCCCGCCCCGTCGAGCGGTACGCCGCCGAAATGGCCGAGCGGCACACCGGCTTCCCGATGGACGTCAGCGACGCGCGCGGCACCATGCTCGTCGTCGGCGGCCTGTCCGGCGGCGGCTCCAACTTCAACGTCGTGCCCGGCTCGGCGTTCTTCACCGTCGATGGCCGCTACAACCCCGAAGAGGATCTGGAGGGCGAGCTCAAACGCCTGACCGGCCTCATCGAGGACGCCGCCCGCGAGATCGACGCCGACGTGTCGATCCACACGACCCAGCTGCAGCCCTCCGCCTGCACCGAGCAGGACCATCCCGCGGCTGTCGCGCTCGCCCGCGTCGTCACCGACGTGCAGGGCGCGCCCGCCCGGTTCGAGATGTGCGCGGGAATTCTGGAGATCCGCTGGTACGCACAGCTCGGCATCCCCGCCTTCGGGTACGGCGCGGGCCGCCTGGACGTCTCACACGGCCCCGACGAGTACATCGACGAGGCCGCCATGCGCCGCTGCGCCACCGTCTACGCCCTCTACGCGGGCGACATGTTGTCGTGACGCCCGAGGCGCTCAACGAGTCCGCGCCCATCGCCACCGGCCCGAGATCGCCCGCGCCGCCGTAGGAGCGTGGCTTCGGGCCGGTCCGCGAACGCCGGGATCGATGATCAGTACGGGTGGTGGTCGGCCTTGTCCGTCCACGTCGCGTAGGCCTGGGCGCCGAGCTCCGGGTAGATCTGCTCGATCAGGATCCTGCGCTCGGAAAGGGGCCGCGCGAAGTCCTCGTACTGGAAGGCGTCGTCGAAACCTATCTTCCTCGTCGCCTCGAGGTCGGAGCTGAAGTGGACGGTGTCGATCCTCGACCAGTAGATGGCGCTCATGCACATCGGGCACGGCGCCCCGCTCGTGTAGAGAGAGCAGCCCATGAGCATCCTGGCCCGCTCGGGCAGGAGGTCGGGCGATCCTTCGGGCCTCGGCACCAGTTCGAGCGTCGACTCGTTGTGGTGCTCCTCCGACAGGGAGGGAGCCCGCGGATTGAGGACCTGGATGGCCTTGCGGATGGCCTCGACCTCGCCGTGCGCGGTCGGATCGCCGGTCAGAAGGACACGGTTCTGCCCGCGCGCGACAATCTCCCCGTCTTTGGTGATGACCGAGCCGAATGGGCCGCCCCAGCCGTTCACGACGGACTCTGTGGCGAGCCGTACGGCTTCTGCCATGAAATCCTTCGGCTCCATTTCATGACCTCCGTCAGGTAAATAACGACTGAAGTTTCGACCTGATCATCTGTCATATCCTATTTGTCGATTTGTTCCTTCCCTGGGCGGCCCTGGACTACACTTGCCCAGGTAGAGCCCCATTCGAGCTGGGGCGGGCAGCTCAGGTGCGGCGGAGAATGGATGATGCCGTGCGTTCTTTCGCCGACTTCGAACGCGCGGAGGATTATCCGCCAATATCCGGCGAACAGGCGGCAGTGTTTCGCTTTTCAAAGCTCGACCCATTGGGCGCCGGCCGTTTCGCAGGGGAGACGCCGGGCGACGAGGCGAACGCGTGACGTCTCTCGTCAACGGGGGCGCGCACCGGGAGGTTCGCATGTCCGCATTCGAGCTCGACCGGGACCTCGACGGGCGACTCATCCTGCGAGGCGATGCCGACTACGAGGACATCAGGTCGGCCATGGTGTGGAACGAGCTCAAGCCGCCGCGGTATCCCGACGTGATCGTCCGGGCCGCCTCCGAGCGCGACGTCCTGACGGCCGTCAGGCTCGCCCGGTCGGCCGGCCTGCGGGTCACCGTACGAGGGGGCGGCCACAACTGGGTCGGCACGTCGCTGCGCGACGGGGGCATGCTCATCGATCTCTCCCAGCTCGACGCGTGCGCCGTCGATCCCGCCTCGGCCAGGGCGAGCGTGCAGCCCGCCGCCAGGGGCCGGGATATCGCCGCCGCGCTCGCCGGGCACGGGCTGGCCTTCGCCGTGGGCCATTGCGGCTCCGTCGCGCTGAGCGGCTTCATCCTGAGCGGCGGTCTCGGCTGGAACCCCGGCGCATGGGGGCCTGCCTGCCTGGGACTCGAGGAGATCGAGGCGGTGACGGCGGCCGGCGAGGTCGTCCGGTGCAGCGAGCACGGGAACGCCGACCTCTTCTGGGCGGCGCGCGGCGCGGGGCCCGGCTTCTTCGCGGTGGTCACCCGGTTCCTGCTCCGCCTGCGACCGCTGCCGAAGGCGATCACCACGAGCACCTACGTCTTCGCGCTCCCCGAGGTGGCGGACGTGACCTCCTGGGTATCCGAGGTGGCGGCGGTCCTCCCTTCGATGGTCGAGCTGAGCGTCGTGCTCGGCACGGCGCCTGCGACGCAGGGAACCAAGGCGGTCGTCGTCACGGCCACCTCCTTCGCCGGCTCCAAGGACGAGGCGGCCCGATCGCTCGAGGCCTTCCACGCCTGCCCCCTCGCCGAGCGCTCTCTGACCCGCGTGACGAGGGCGCCGGCCACCTTCGACACACTCTTCGAGTTTTCCGACGCGCTCTGGCCGCCGAACCACCGCTACGCCGCCGACACCCTCTGGTCGAGGGAGGAGCTCGGCGCGCTGCTGCCGAGCCTCGCCGACGACGTGGCCAAGGCGCCCTCGGACAAGTCGGTCGTGCTCGCGATCATTCCGCCCGCCGCGCCCGCAGGGAACCCATGGCCCGACATGGCCTTCTCGATGCTGGGCACCAGCTATGCCGTCGGGTATGCGATCTGGCAGGACCCGGCGCACGACCAGGCCAACCTCCGCTGGCTGCGTGAGGCGCTGGGCAAGGTCGGCCCGCTGGCGACCGGGCACTACATCGCGGAAACCGACCTGCCGGCCGCTCCCTCCCGGGCCCGGCGGTCGTTCACGCCCGGCACGTGGGAGCGCCTGCGAGCGGTGCGAGCGCGGTGGGATCCCGACGGCGTCTTCCATTCCTACCTGAGCGCGTGAGGCCTGGCGTCGCGGATCCTGCTCAGCAGGGGCTGCTGATGACCACCGAGCTGATCGGCAAGGCCGAGAGCGCCACCGACAAGGAGCGGGCTCGCCGGCACCCCAAGCCGGCACCCCAAGCCGGCGCGGCACTCGGCAACGCCGGCGGCCGCAGTGGCGATGCTGCTGGAGGTCACCGAGTACGGCGAGGAACTGCGGCTGGAGCAGGTGTGGGAGGCGATTGATGCGATCGCGGCGAAGATCGCCTTGGCCACTCCGTGCCGGCGCGCCCGCCCTACGGCGTGTTTCCCTGCTCGACCGCGTTCCACAGGACGGATATCGGCGTGCCATCCGGTGTGGATCGGTTCTCGAATTCGTCGAGGAGGGCGTCGATCCGCTGGTCGAGTTCCGCGCGGGCCTCGGCGTCGAGGTGCAGGATCGCGCGTCGGGTGTGCTGGTTGGGGGTCGGGCCGTTCTCGACGAGTTCAGCGCGGTGGGCATCGACGATAGCCAGGTCGATCTGACCGGTCAGTTGGTCCGCACCTGTACCGAGGTCGAGACGCCAGGTTGCACCGGTGGCGCGGTAGGGGCGTTCCCATGCTCCATGTTCGCCCTGACGGGGTGGCTCGACGATGAGGAAGCCGGCGTCGGTGAGGGCTCGCACTCGGCGTAGCAGTGTGGCCGGCGCGACGCCGAGCCGCTGTGCGAGCTGCTGGTTGGTCTGTGATTTCTCCAGGCAGAGGCGCAGAATGCGCCAGCTCAGCGGGTGTGTCAGGGCGCGCAGGTCTTGCGGGGTCGCCCGCCTGCGCGGTTCCGGTTCAGCCATCGACAGCACGGATTCAGCCATTGACAGCAGTATAACCGATGCGCAGTATTGGGATCGATTTCACTTTGTGGAAGCAATGGCAAGGGGCGGTGGCATGGAATCGATCGAGGACATCAAGGAATACGTGGCGTGTAACCGGGCGCGGCACGAACAGGAGCTGGCCGACTGGATCGAGGTGCCGAGCGTCAGTGCCACCGGGGAGGGCATGCCGGAGGCAGCCGAGCACGCCAAGGGATTGCTGGCCGCGAGCGGCCTCGCTCCGCGGCTCGTCGAGACGGGCGGGTGGCCGCTGGTGGCTGGTCACGCGCCGGGTCCCGAGGGCAGCCCGCACGTGGTGATCTACGGGCACTACGACGTGCAGCCCGCCGGCCCGCTCGAGCAGTGGGACAGCCCGCCGTTCGAGGCCGCGATCCGTGATGGCCGGATGTATGGGCGCGGCACAGGCGACAACAAGGGGCAGCATTTCGCGCAGCTGCTCGCCGTACGCGCGCTGCGCGAGAGCGAGGAGGGGCTGCCCTGCTCGGTGACGGTGCTGCTCGACGGTGAGGAGGAAATCGGCAGTCCGCACCTCGCGGCCACGCTCGCAGGGATGCGCACGGACCTCGACGCGGACGTCGCGGTGTGGAGCGACGGGCCGGTTCACGACAGCTACGAGCCGACGGTACTGCTCGGCGTGCGCGGTGCGGTGAGTTTCGAGATCACGGTGCGGGGCGCGAATACCGCGTTGCATTCGGGGAACTGGGGCAACGTCGCGGCCAACCCGGCGTGGGAGCTGGTGTGGCTGCTGTCAACGATGCGGGCACCCGATGGACGCATCCTCGTCGAGGGCTACGACGCCGGCACCACCGAGTTGACCACGGCCGAGCGTGCGGCACTTGACCTGCTGCCCGTGGCCCCGCAGGAGCTACTGGCCGGAGTCGGGCTCGACCGCATGGACGCGTGCGGCGATGCCGGGGTCAACGAGCGGTTGGCGCTGCCCACCTTCACCATCAACTCGCTCACATGCCTGGACAATCAGGAGCACCGGTCGGTGATCCCGTCGGTCGCGATCGCCCGTTGTGACATGCGGCTCGCCTGCGGCCAACGGGCCGCCACGGTCGTCGATGCGGTGCGCAAGCACGTGGCCGCCCGCCTTCCGCACGCCGAGGTCGTGTTCAAGGCCATGATGGAGCCCTCGCGTACCTTGCTGGACGCGCCCTATGCGCAGGCGGTGCTCGATGGGGTGAGCGCCACGGCGGACAAGGCAGCGCTGTTCGCGCCCGCGATGGGAGGCAGCCTGCCGATCGCGGGCATCACCGACGGGCTCGGACTGCCCTGCTACGGCATTCCGCTGGCCAACGTCGACGAGCGCAACCACGCTCCCAACGAGAACTTCGAACTCGCTCGGTTCCATGACGGCATCGTGACCGCGGCCGCGGTCCTGCGCAGCATCGGTGGTGCAAAATGACCGGCAAGTGGCGGCCCGTGGCCGCAGCATCGGTCGGGAACGCGTTGGAATGGCTCAGCTTCACCGCGTACACCCTGGCTGCCAGCACCATCGCGAAACAATTCTTTCCCAGCCAGGATGAGAAGAGCTCACTGCTCCTGGCGTTCGGCACCGTCGCACTCGCCTATGTCGTCCGCCCGATCGGCGCGCTCGTGCTCGGCGCCTACGCCGACCGCGCGGGCCGGATGCCCGCACTGATGGCCTCCATCCGCATCATGGTGCTCGCCACGCTGATTATCACGTTCCTGCCCAGCTACAACACGATCGGTATCGCCGCACCGATCGGCATGGTGCTGGCGATGCTGCTGCAAGGCTTCTCCGCGGGCGGAGAGTTCGGCAGCGCCACGGGCTATCTCGTCGAGCAGAACGCCAACCGGCGCGGCTTCATGGCCAGCTGGCAGGGCGCCAGCCAGGCCTTCGCCACCGTTCTGGCCACCCTGCTGCTCGCGATCACCAGCAGCACCCTGACTGACGCGCAGTTCGAGGCGTGGGGCTGGCGCGTTCCCTTCGCGTTCGGTCTGCTGCTCGGCCCTGTCGGCTACTACATCCGCAAGAACCTCAGTGAGACACCGGAGTTCAGCCAGGCGCGCCGCACTGACCAGCTGAAGCAGCCCGTGGCACAGACACTGCGCTCACACAAGACCCGGATGGCGCTCTGCATCGGGATCCTCGCAGTGTCCACTGCCTACTCCTATCTGATCACCTACATGCCGACGTACGCCATCCGGCAATACGATCTGCCCGCGTCGACCAGCTTCGCCACTGTCATAATCACCGGCTCCATCATGGTGCTGATCGCTCCGCTCGCGGGCCACGTCTCCGACGTCATCGGCCGCACCAAGATGCTCACCATCGCGGCGGCGGGCATCGCCGTCTCCGGCATCCCGCTGTTCCTGCTCTTCCAAGCCGCGCCGAGTTTTGCCACGATGGCCATCGTCATGACGCTGATGGGGCTGATCAAACCCTGGTACACCGGACCCCTCGCCGCCCGCATGGCCGAACTCTTCCCGACCACAGCCCGGGGAACCGGCCTGTCCATCAGTTATAACGTGGGCGCCATCCTCTTCGGCGGCCTCACACCGGTCGCCGTCACCTGGCTGATCGCAACCCTCGACACGCCCCTCGCACCGGCGTTCTGGCTTGCCGCGCTCGCCGTGCTCTCGCTCGTCGGCGTGCTGGCCAGTGACCGTTATGTCCGCACGACAAGCCAGACCAATCTGACAAGCCAGCACGAGAAGGTGTGAAGGCGCGTCTGGTTCGCAGGCCATCCGGAGGCGCTTCCGGCTTGCCGAAACGACTGCGACGCCGACCGGGCTCCGTGACCACCGGCCGGGTATTCCGGCCGGTGGTCACTCGGCAGCACCAGCGCAGCCAACTCAGGTCGAGACCGTTGAGCGCTGGCACAACTGCGGCCGGGTGGCCGGCTCCGGAAAATCCCGCTGGTAGCGATGATGAGGAGCGACGCCTGGTGTGCCGGCGCCTACCTCGCCCGCCGACGCGCCATGCCTTCCTTCGATGGGGCCGTGCCGGTCAGGCTCCTGCACGTGTCAAGCCCCGTGTCCGGCAGGATGATCACATGACAGCGAAGAACGGCAGGCGATGGAACCACAACATCCACTACCACCCTCGCATTCTGCGCGCGGTCCCCGATGGCGCCCAGCGCGCCCTCGACATCGGCTGCGGCGAGGGCATGCTTGCCCGCGAACTCCGGAAGACCGTGCCGCACGTCACCGGAATCGACCTTGACGCGCCCAGCATCGACCAAGCCCGCGAGCACCCGGACGACGTCGACTACTTCCTCGGCGATTTCCTCACCCACCCCTTCGAGCCCGCCTCGTTCGACGTCATCGCATCCGTGGCCACCCTGCACCACATGGACGCCGCCGCCGGGTTGGCCCGCATGCGCGACCTGCTGCGCCCCGGCGGCGTCCTGGCCATCATCGGTTTGGCCCGTAGCACCATGCCCAACGACCTGCCGCGCGACCTGGCCGGCGTCGTCGTCGGTACCTTCCACCGCGCCGCGAAGGGCCACTGGGAGCATCCGTCGCCCACGGTGTGGCCGCCGCCGGTGACGTATCCGCAGATGCGAGAGTTGGCCGCCGAGATCCTGCCCGGCTCCCAGTATCGCCGCCACCTTCTGTGGCGTTACAGCATCACCTGGCGCAAGCCACAGGACTGAGCTGGGCCAGCCGGCCAGGCCGATGGCGTGGCGCACAGTCTCGCGGCCGAGCGGCGGCCATGCCAGTCCGGCTCAGCTCGCCCAGATGTGCCAAGAGCGCCGAAGAGGCGGAGGGCCGGCGGCGACGGATATGACCTGGGCGACGAGGCCCGATCTCATGTCGACCGGTCGGTGATGAGCATGGCGAGGCCGTCGAGGATGCGCCGCAAGCCGAATTCCAGGCCCTGGTCCTGGGACGAGTTCGCGGCGGCGGACGCTATGGCCGCGGTGAGCGCCGGATAGCGGTCGCCGTGCTGGCGCAGTAGCCGGGTGAGGGTCGAGGCCGTCGCCTGTTCGGCGTGCTGCATGGTGGTGCCCGCAGTGGTCACGGTCTGCTGCGCGATGTTGCGGATGTGGCCGTTGACGACGAGGACCGCGTCCAGTCGCTCGCCACCGTCGAGGCCGGTGCCGTCGAGCGCGGCCACAGCGCTCTCCATCCAGCCGAGCTCGTTCGGGCCGAAGACCCGGTTGCCCACGATGGCTCCCAGGAGCCAAGGGTGCCGCTGGTAGACCTCCCATATGTGCCAGGCCCAGGACTGCAGCTTGGCCCGCCAGCCATCTGGCACGCCGTCCAGGTCCGGCGGTTCGCCGATCGCCGTGTCGATCATGAGGGCGATCAGCTCGGCCTTCCCGGGAACGTAGCGGTACAAGGACATCTTGGTGAAGCCGAGGTCACCCGCGATCCGCTGCATCGAGACCGCGGCGGGCCCCTCTGCATCGGCTATCTCGATCGCGGCGTGCGCGATGCGCTCGACGCTGAGAGCCGGCTTGGGCCCGCGGCTGGGGCGCTCCCGCGGTCCCCACAGCAGCGTGATGACGCCTGTCTGATCTTCGAAGGCTTCGTTCTTGTCCACTACCGCATCCCCAGCTCGTGGGTTGGCACCCACGCCGAACTGTGTCTACCATACGCAAAATAGTGTCCGGTGGACACAGTTATTTCGCCCATCAACGGAGGATCGCGCAATGACCACACCCACAGGCGAGGCGGCGGGCGCTGGCAACGTGTTGATCTCTGGAGCCAGCATCGCCGGTCCGGCGCTGGCGTACTGGCTGGGCCGCTACGGCTTCAACCCCACGGTGGTGGAGGTGGCGCCCGCGCTGCGCGGCGGTGGCGCCGCGGTCGACTTCCGGGGCCCGACACATCTGACCGTGCTGGAGCGCATGGGAATCCTGGACGACCTGCGCCGGCTCGACACCGGTGGAAGCCCGTACAGCTTCGTCGACGAGACCGGCAGGGAAGTGGCGCGCCTGCCGGCCGAGTTCGCCGGCGGTGACGTGGAGGTCTTGCGCGAGGACCTGTCGCGTGTCCTGTACGAGCGCAGCAGGAACGCCACGCAGTACATCTTCGGTGACTCCATCGCCTCCATGACCGAGGCCGACGACGGGGTGCACGTCACGTTCGAGAAGGGCGCTCCGCGTACCTTCGACCTCGTGGTGGGCGCGGATGGACTGCACTCGAACGTGCGCAGGCTGGCCTTCGGGCCCGAGTCGCAGTTCGTCGGCTTCCTCGGCTACTACGTCGCCGGTTGGGATCTGCCAGACCACCTCAACGCGGGCCGCACGACGTTGCTGTACAACGTTCCCGGCAAACTCGCCAGCGTCGGCGGTGATCACCGCGACGGCACCAGGGCCCGCGCCTTCGTCGTTTTCGCCTCCGAACCCCTGGACTACGATCGTCGCGACCTCGACCAGCAGAAGAAGATCGTGGCCGACACCTTCAGCGGAGTCGGCTGGCAGGCTCCGCGGCTGATCGAGGCCTTGTGGGACGCGTCGGAGCTGTACTTCGACTCGATCAGCCGCGCCGATGTGAACCACTGGTCCACGGGCCGGGCGGCACTGGTCGGGGACGCCGCTTACGGTGCCACGATCGGCGGCATGGGCACCGGCATGGCCGTAGTTGGGGCCTACGTGCTGGCGGGAGAACTCGCGGCCGCCGGGGGCGACCATCGCAGCGCGTTCGCCCGGTACGAACAGCGGCTCCGCGACTACGCCACCGACTGCCAGAAGGGCGGGGAGCGGACCGGTCGGTTCCTCGCACCGGCGACCTCGACGCGCATCCGCATCCGCAACCGGATGCTGAACTCCCGGCTCGTGTCAGGCTGGCTCCTCAACCAGGGCCAGAAGGTGTCCAGCAATCTCACCCTCGGCGACTACCCGGGCTGAGAGCCGCCACGACCGCGGTACGGCCGGCGCCGCGGTGGCGTTGGCGTCGCGGCACGACCCCAACGCCACCGAAAGCCGGCACCGTCTCCTTCAAGTCGCCGGCGGCGGCAGGCGACTCAGGCGGCGGCCTTCTCGTAGACACGCAGGAGATCCTGGCTCACGCGCTCCCATGCGTACCTGGCGTTGGCGCGGTCGCTTCCCGCGAACCCCATCGCCGCGCGCCGCGTGGGGTCGCCCAGCAGCTCCCGAATCAGCCGCGCCGTGTGCGAGGGCCGGTCCGGCGGCACCAGCAGGCCGGTGACGCCGTCGGCCACCGAGTCGAGGTGAGCGCCGACCGCGGACGCGATGACCGGAATGCCGCAGGCCATGGCCTCCAGCGCGACCGTCCCCTTGGGCGCCTGGTGGGGGAGGGTGAGCACGATGTCGCTGCCGCGCATGAGCTTGGGCATCGACGCGTGCGGCACCTGGCCGAGGAAGGTGATCCTGTCCGCGACGCCGTACCGCTGAGCAAGCCGGCGTAGCCCGGCGAGCTGCGGATCGTCGTCCAGCCGGGCGGGCTCCGGCCCGCCGGCGACGACGAGTTCGACGTCGGGTACGGCACGCAGCGCGCTCAACGCGGTGTGCGCGCCCCGATCGGGCGCGAGCGAGCCGACGTGGAGCAGCCGCTTGCGGGACTGCTGGGCCTCGGCGGCGGTGCGGCGACGGAACCTGGAGACTTCCACGCCGTAGGGCACGACCTCGATCCGCTCGCGTGGAACGCCGAGCCTGACCAGGGTCGCCTTCTCCTCCTCCGACCTGGCCACCACGGCATCCGCCCGGCGGCCGAGTACCCGCTGCAGCGTCAGCCGCCTGGCGGCGTCGCCGCCGTGGCGGTGGAAGAACGTCTGCGTCACGGGCAGGTCGAGCCCCTGCACGCCGGCTATCGCCGCCAGGCCGCAGGTCCAGGCGTAGGCGTGCACGACATCGGGGCGGTCCGCGGTCCACTGCCGGTTCAGCGAGGCTCCGAACTCCGCCAGGTACGGCGTCAGCTCCTCAGGGGTCAGCTCCCGCGCGGGCCCGACCTCGAGGTGCTTGACGGTCACGCCCTTGCCGATCCGGGCGGCGGGCTTGGCCTCGCTGCTGCGTCGGCTGAAGAGGGTCACGCTGTGCTCACGGCCGAGCTCTCGTGCGATGGACAGCAGCTGAGCGCGCTGGGCGTGGGACTCACCGGAAACGATGGCAATCTTCATGACACACCTGTCCGAAAACAGTGGAAATAGGTGTGCCTGCTGCTTAGACACTGCCGTGGAGCGGCAGATCAGTTGTACCACGCCCCGCCGATCGTCCAAACCTCAGAAGAGAGATGAATCTTGATGGTTGAAAGGCTCGACGGTGGGGCATACTGGCTCGCAGAAGTCCAGCAGAGGGCTTGATCGCCGCATTCGGTGAGGTGTGCCCCTGCGCGGATTCAATCTGGCGGGCCGCCTGCATTCCCTTTCAGGAGTTAGCAGTGACCATCCAGAATCTCATCTCCTCCCATGACGCGACCGCCGAGGACCTCCTTGAGGAGATGGCCCGTCCGGACACGTCCCGGTCGGCCCGCGAACGGCTGTGCGAGCGCCTCGTCGCCATGCACCGCCCGCTGGTCCTGGAGATCACCCGGCGATACCGTTACCGGGGCGAGCCGTACGAGGACATCCTCCAGGCTGCCTACGTCGGCCTCATGAAGGCCATCAACGGCTTCGACCCCACGCTCGGTCACCCGTTCAAGGGCTACGCCGCCGTGACCATGAGCGGCGAGGTCAAGCGTCACTTCCGCGACCGTACCTGGGCCATCCGGGTGCCACGCGTCTACCAGGACCGCCGCGCCGAGCTCAACCGGCTGGTCGGTGAGCTGACTCAGGAACTCGGTGCCTCGCCCACCGTGGCCGAACTCGCCCAGCGGATGAACATCTCCGAAGAAGACGTCCTGCTCACCCTCGACGCCTCCTCCGCCTACAGCACGCTGTCCCTCGACGCTCCGGTCGGGACCGGCGACGACAGCGCCTCTCTGGGCGAGTTGATCCCTGAGGAGGACGGCGCCTTCGCCACGCTGGTCGACAAGGAGGCGGTCAAGCCGCTCATCGACGCCCTGCCTGACCGGGAGAGGAACATCCTGCTCCTGCGGTACTTCGGCAACATGACGCAGGCCGAGATCGCCGAGGAGTTCGGCATCTCCCAGATGCACGTCTCGCGGATCCTCCGCAAGGTCCTCGACCAGCTCCGCAGCGCACTCATGGCCGCCGTGTAAGCGGGTTCGACGGCCATCCCGCGGGGAGATCTTCCGGCACGGGCCCACGACGACCTACTCGCCCGCAGGACTCAACCGGCATGGCCGTCCCAGGATCAGGCCGGCGGATCCGCCATGACCCGATGGACGGCCGCCCGTCAACGCGGTCAGCGGGAGCGGAGGAAGGTGAGGGCGGCCAGCACCCTGCGGTGGTCGTCGGCGTCGGGTCCGAGGTCGAGCTTGGTGTAGACGCTGGTGACGTGCTTGGCCACGGCGGCCTCCGACACGTACAGCCGCTGGGCGATCGCGCTGTTGGAGCGGCCCTCGGCCACCAGCGCGAGCACCTGGCGTTCGCGGGGCGACAGCGCGTCGAGCGGGTCGTGGGCGCGATGGTGGACGAGCAGCTGGTGGATCACGTCGGGGTCGATGACCGTACCGCCCGAGGCGACCACGCGGGCGTCCTCAACGAACTGGGTGATCGCGCCGATCCTGTCCTTGAGCAGGTAGCCGATGCCGCGCGTGCCCGCCTCCATGAGCTCGCCCGCCGCGGCCTCCTCGACGATCTGCGACAGGACCAGGACACCGAGCCCCGGATGCTCGCGACGCAGCGCGATGGCCGCCCTCAGCCCCTCGTCGCGGAAGGTCGGCGGCATGCGGACGTCGACCACGACCAGGTCGGGCACCTCGCCGCCGACGGCGCGCACCAGTTCGACGGCGCTGCCGACGGCGGCGACCACCTCGTGGCCGAACCTGGCGAAGATTCCGGTCAGCCCCTCCCTGAGAAGGACCGAGTCCTCCGCGATCATCAGTCGCATGGGATGCGCACCCTGAGCGTGGTCGGCCCCCCTGGCGGGCTGCTGAGCGAGAGCGTCCCGTCGAGGACGCCGATCCTGTCGGCCAGCCCGCTGATCCCGCTGCCCGCCGCGGGGTCGGCGCCGCCGCTGCCGTCGTCGCTCACCTCGATGACCAGCACGCCGTCCGACAGTGCGGCGCTGATGGCGGCCTGCCGCGCGTCACTGTGTTTGATCACGTTGGTGAGGGCCTCCGAGACGCAGAAGTAGGCCGCCGCCTCCACCCCGGGTGGCGGCCGGTACGGCAGGGCGAGGTCGAGCGTCACGGGGACGGAACAGTGACGGGCCAGGTCGGCGACGGCGACGCCGAGCCCCCTGTCGGTGAGCGCCGACGGATGCATGCCCCTGATGACCCTGCGAAGCTCGCCCAGCGCGGCCTCGGTGTGCCCGTAGGCCAGGTCGATGGCCTGCGCCGTGCGCGCGGGATCGGTCCCGACGTCGAGCCGCGCCAGGCCGAGTTGCATGAGCACGGCGGTGAGCTGGTGCTGGGTGCCGTCGTGGAGGTCCCGCTCGATGCGCCGCCGCTCGGCCTCGAACCCGTCGACCAGCCTGGCCCTCGACCTGGTCAGCTCGATCATCCGCGCCTCGGCGGGCGCGGTGAGCAGGCTGCGCGCCAGCGCCCCCTGGGCCGCGGCCATCAGCGTGAACAGGTACGCGCAACCGGCCAGCCAGACCAGCGTGACGAGCGCGCTGAGCCCCGTCGCCAATGACGCGGTGGGAAGCCACCCGGCCGCCCACGAGTGGAACCCATCGACGAACCAGAAGACCGTCACCGCGACGAGCAGCAGGGCGATGATGTCGACGACGGGCAGGATCGTCACCCACAGGAGCCCGTAGCCGATCTCCCGCCACAGGAAGATCGGCGTTTTGGGCCGCGGCGCGGGCGCCTCGACCGGGTCGATCAGCCTCAGTCGCCTGCGTTCCAGGGCTGCGATTGGGTTGCTGAGCGCTCCCGCGACGACCAGCAAGATGATCATCCCGACCACGAGGGCGGCCTGCCGTCCCAAGGATGACAGGCAGGCCACGCCCGCCACGCTCGGCAGGCCGGTCAGCAGGTAGGCGAGCGCTCGCCATGGCCAGGACGACGCGAGGAACCGCAGCGGGTTCCCCGTGATCGCCTGCCATGGGGTCGTCGCTCGCTTCATCAGCCCTTGATCGTCCTGGTGACCTTGCCCTTGGCGTTCAAGAACTGGATCTGCGGATCGCCCTCATCGTCGACGCGCAGCACGATGCGTGGCTTTCCCTTCCCGTCGGCGAGCGTCAGCCCAACCGACTTGTCAGGATTTTTGCCGAAGAAGGCCCGCTTCGGGCTGGGGTACTTCTTCTCCAACTCAGCCATCGCCTTGTCCTGCTCGGGTCCCGGCGGCATCTGCTGGATCTTCGTGTACTCCTCGAACATGGCGGAGAGAGGCGTGTCGGGCCGATCCTGAACCGTCAGGCCGACGCCGCGCTTGCCCTGGTCCTCGGCGTACCGGAGGATCAGGGTCTGGTCCTGCTTGTACTGGTCGAAGGCCAGCTGCCCGCCCGCACCCTGCCTCCCATCGACGACGGAGCTGTCGACGCCCATGCCGCCCGCCTCATCTCCTTCGGCGTTGTAGAAGATCATGCCTGCCCGTCGTCCCGCATTGCCCAGATCGACGCCGTTCACGACGGCGGCGGGCGACTTCACCTTGTTGCTCAGCACCAGGCGCGGCTTGCCGTCCGGCTCGACCACGTTGATCCGCTGAACGTCGATCTCCTCGAACGTCGTCTTGCCGCCATCCTGGGCGACGGCCTGTCCGCTGCCACCGATGACCACCCCGAGCGCCACCGCCGCGACCACTGCGCCGACCGCGTAGACCCGCGGCCTCATCGTCACTCTGTCCATGCCTTCGATGATCGTAGTCGCCGTCGGGCAACGCAGTGAGGCTGGTAACCGATCCCGGGTAGAGGTTCTTCTACCTCGCACGGTGGGTGCGATTGGAAGCGCTCGGGGTGGCCGGCCCTGCGCGTGGCACCGTGCAAGCCGGGCCGATGAACGGGGCCGGCTCGTGCCGTACCGCGCCGATCACGGTGTCGCATGCTGCGCGGGTCTCTCCGCCGGTCTCGAGGCCGCCCCAAGCGAGGGGCTCCCCACGGCGAAGCATCCGATGGTGGACGTTGACACGGGGGGCTCACCGGGACGGCCGGATGTGGGGCCTCAGGTGGTTCCGCTGTAGCGGGCGCCCCTGGCGGCGGCGGCCAGCGCGGCGGCTCTGGCCGCCTCGGCCGGGGTGAAGGGCAGACCGGGCCGCCTGAGCAGCAGGGCCCGCTCGGGGTGTACGGAGATCACCATCGTGCTGTTGAGTTCGGCGTTGTCGTCGACGGTCTCGCCCGGGCGGCGCCACTCGATCTCCGAGACCCGCAGCAGCTCCGCCATCGCCTGCGGGAGCTGCTCGGGATCGTCGTGCACCCGCTGCGCCAGCAGCAGCCCCTGGATGCCGGGGTCGATCAGGTCCTTGACCTGCGCGGGCACGACCAGCACGTCGAGGCCGCCCGCCTCGGACAGCGCGGCGTGCAGCAGGCCGGGATTCAGGTGGGTGGGCGCCTCGACGACGAACTCGTCGAGCGCGTCGCAGCCGGCCGGCGTGATCGCGCTGCTGCCGGTGGGGGCGATGTGCAGCGCCAGTATGTTGCAGCCCAGCCGGCCGAACGCGCCGGCCACCTCGGCCAGGCGGCCGGGGCGTTCCACCACGCGCATCCGGATCCGCCACAACGTCATGGTGTTGCTCCTCTGGCCGTCGGGAAGCGCCGGGAGGGTACGCCCGGACTTCCGGCGCGCGGTCACCGCCCGCCCGGTCTTCACGCGCTTGTGGACGGCCGAGCCGACGATCAGGGCGCCGCCGAGCCCCACCAGCAGCACCGGTCCAGGATCGGTGTGCCCGAGGAGGGTGGCGAGCAGGTGGGCCACGCCGACCGCCAGGAAAAGCGCGGCCACCTCCAGGATCTCTCGCCACCAGGAGCGCGCGTGCTGCGAGCGGTCGTGTCCGGCACGCGGATGAATCGCCTTCGGTGCATCGCTCATGCCGGCCAGTCTCACCGCGGGGTGTTACGCCGCCGTGAACCGCGGAATTGCGCGGGCATTAAACCGTCTTCACGGGTAGGGCGCCATGTGGCACGCGCCGGTGAGGTACCACCGGGGAGGAGCGCCGCCATGCTTCCCGCGGCGAGCCCGGCAGCGAGGCTGATGGGTGCTCGTCGGGCGGAGAGGCCCCGGCCGGCTGCGGGGGCGGCATCTGAGCGAAGCTTACGCCGCCATCAGTTCGGCGTCTCCCGACGAAGTGCGCAAGGAGGTCGAAACCGGACAGCAAGTCGCCTGCCAGTGCTTCGCCGCAGTCTTTCGGAAGGGCCAACCGAGGGGGATGCATGCGTAAGTCAATAGCGACAGCGGCGGCTGCGGGAATCGCACTGGCCGGCGTCACGGCACTGCAGGGGAGTGCGCTCGCCAGTCCCAAGCCGAGAGACGTCGCGGTAGCCACGATGCTGGCCGCGAAGACCAGCCCTGCCGTACAGGCCATCGGCCTGGACTACACGGGCACGGTCATGGTTCCACAGCCCGTGCCGACGAAGGCGTTCGAGGAGCTGTTCGCGAAGGCGGAACGGCACGCGGAAGCAGGCCGCCTGCCCGCCGACCAGCAGAGCCAGCTCAAGTGGGTTCTCAGGACGGCAGCGAAGAACGTCACCAAGTACCTCGCTCCAGGCAAGACGGTCGAGAAAGCGACCGTGTCGACAGGCTTCACCTGCACCGGTTGGTGGATCACACCCGACGGTTACATGGTGACCGGGCAGCACTGTGTCGCCCAGCCCGATGCCCAGGTGCGAGAGCTGCTCGCCGATGCGGTACTGCCGAAGGCGATCAAGGGAAACCAGCAGAGCTTCCTCAAGCAGATGTCCAGGTTCGCCCAGTCGGATGACGCCATGGCGCAGCTGGCGGAAACCCTGTTCACCAGCTATCACCACAAGAACGTGCGCTTGACCGGCGTCAAAAGGGAGCATCACGTCGCCGTGCAGGACGCCGACGGCGCGATCACCATTCGGAACCTCAACCTGGTCGCCGAGGGGAGCCGCTGGCCAGGCGAGGACTTCGCGCTGCTGAAGATGGAGGAGGCGAGTGGCCTGCCGACCCTGTCGCTGGGCAACGACGACGATGTCAGAGTCGGCGATCATCTCTACATCAGCGGATTTCCCGGCATCACGATGCTGGACCCTGCCCTGGACCCGCGGTCGAAGTTCTATCCGTCGCTGACCGACGGCGCCTACAACGTCAAGCGGACGAGCACGATGAGTGTGCCGTACCTGCAGGTTCAGGCTCCGGCGTACGGCGGCAACTCCGGCGGGCCGGTGTTCGGCGAGGACGGTAAGGTCATCGGGATGCTGACCGCCGGACCGCAGCTGGACGGCGGCACGGCCGAGACCGCAAGCTACGTGCTACCGGTCAGCATCATCCGCAAGAAGCTGGCCGCGGCGGGTGCCAGGCCGGTCTTGGCGGAGACGTCGCAGATCTACGACTCAGCCCTGGAGGACTTCTTCGCCGGGCGGTACGACACGGCGCTCGACAAGTTCCATCGGGTGCAGGAGCTGTACCCCGCCCACCCCTACGTCGGCGGGTTCATCGCCGATGCCGAGAAGGCCCTTCGCTAGTCAGACAGAGCTGACGCGCCCTCGCCTCTCAACCGGAAGGCGAGGGCCCCGCTATGCAGCCCTTGCCCTGGCACCGGGCTGGTCGCCCTCTACCGAGACCACCGGCTCGGCCCGGTCGGAGTGGAGGAACATCCATGCGAGGGTCCGGGTCGCGGACGCCACCGCCCGCCGCAACCCCAACGGCTACGTCTACCCAAGGGTGCCGAGCGAGCCGGGGCTGCGCGGCGGCCAGGTCACCTTCGGCCAGGACATCACGCTGGGGCGGCCGGCCCAGGATGCGCTGGACCTGCCCGAGGAGGTCGTCCGGGAGGCGATGACCCCGGCCTGTCAGTCCAGGCAGAACTCGTTGCCCTCGGGGTCGTTCATCACGATGGTGCCTGCGCTCATCGGGGGAGCGGGTTCGTAGCGACGTACCCGCGTCGCTCCCAGCGCGACGAGCCGGTCGCACTCGACCTCCAGCGCCGCCATCCGCTCCTCTCCCTGCAACCCTGGAGCCGCACGGACGTCGAGGTGGACGCGGTTCTTGGCGACCTTGTCCTCCGGCACCTGCTGGAAGAACAGCCGTGGGCCGTGCCCGTCCGGGTCCTCGATGGCCGACCTCGTGTTGCGCTCCTCCTCCGGTACGCCGACCCGCGCGAGGAAGTCGTCCCACGCGGCCAGTGGGTCGGCGCCCTCGGGCAGGTCGACTCCGGGCGGGCCGGGGTGGACGTAGCCCAGTACATCGCGCCAGAAGGACGACAGCGCCCGCGGGTCGTGGGCGTCGAAGGTGACCTGGATGTGGCGGCTCATCGGGTTGCTCCGTTCGTAGCGGCTTTCGTGTGCAGGTAGAGGTCGCGCAGCAGGCACACCTCGGCCAGGTGGTGGATCAGCTCGCGGTGGATGTGCAGCACCAGATCGGCCATGGGCGCCTCGGGGAAGGGCTCCTTCGCGCCGAGCGGGACCCTGAGCCCTGCCTCGCCCAGGCCGCGCACCCCCGCCAGCCAGACGTCGAGCTGGGCCTCGAGCTGGTCGAGCGCGGCGGCAGCGCTGCAGGCGTACTCCCAGGTCTCGTAGGACGCCGCCGGCGCGCCGAAGTGTGCCGCGTTGCGCGCGGCGAGCACGCCGACGATGACGTGACCGAGTCGCCAGGCGATCGTGGTGAAGGCCGTGGGGACCGGCTGGGGGAAGGCGTAGTCGATCGTGAAGTCCCCGGCACCGACCTGCACGGGCGCCGTCGAGCTGCCGCGCGGCCGCACGCTCCAGGCGTCCGGCACCGGCGACCAGAAGTACTCGTCGTCGGTGAGGCCGTCGAGCCTGGCTCGAAGCTGATGGTTCCAGTGGAACTCCCACTGCTCGCGCAGCGTCCGGTTCCAGTCGAGTTCGTCTGCGTCCATGGAGCCACCTTGTCACCTCTAGCGGACAGCATCGGTCCGCTATCTGGCAGGGTGGACGACATGGACGTGGCGAGCGGTGACGAGCGAGGTACGACGGAGCGGGTGCTCACCCTGCTCGGGCTGCTGCAGCAGCGCCAGGTCTGGACCGGCCCCGAGCTCGCCGACCGGTTGGGGGTCACGCCGCGCACGGTACGGCGTGATGTCGAGCGGCTGCGCACGCTCGGCTATCAGGTGCATGCCAGCCAGGGTGTCGGCGGCGGCTACCAGCTCGGCCAGGGACAGGACCTGCCGCCGCTGCTGCTCGACGACGAGGAGGCGATCGCCACTGCGGTCTCGCTGCTCGCCGGCGCGGGTGGCGCGGTCGCCGGCGCCGGCGACGCCGCACTCCGGGCGCTGACCAAGCTCGACCGGGTGCTGCCCACCCGGCTGCGGCACGAGGTGCGCGCGCTCTCCGACTCGGTTGAGTCCTTCGGCGGCGGCCGCACGCCGGTCGACCCCGAGGTGCTCATGACGCTGGCCAGAGCCTGCCGCGACGAGGTCGAGGCCGGCTTCGACTACCCGTCAGGGAGCCAGGTGCGACGGCGGCGGGCCGAGCCCTACCGCCTGGTCGCCTCCGACCGGCGCTGGTACCTCCTCGCCTACGACCTCGATCGCGACGACTGGCGCAGCTTCCGCGTCGACCGGATGACCGAGGTGTCTGCGCGGACCTGGCGCTTCCGCCCGCGCGCGGCGCCCGACGCGGCGACGTACGTGCAGGAGGCTGTGGCGAGTCGGGTCTACCCGCACCAGGCGCGCTTCCTCGTGCACGCGTCGGCCGACACGGTGCGCGCGCAGATTCCGGAGTCGGCGGCCGTCGTAGGACGGCGAGGGAGCGAGCTCTGCGAGGTGCTCAGTGGCGCCGGCAGCCTCGACTTCGTACTCATGCACGTGCTCCTGCTGGGGCACGACTTCGAGGTACTCGACCCTCCGGAGCTCGGGAGGCGCTGTCGCGAGCTGGCGGAGAGACTGCTGTCGGCCGGTGCAACGATCTCACCGGTGCCGGACATGGACGAGTCATGAGATGCCCCACCCGCCAGGAAATCGATTGTCAACGGCCCGCCCGAGGAAGCCGCTTCGGCCAGGCTCGACCCGAGATCGAGCCCAGCCTGGCCCTCAGCGATCCGCTGCCGAGCCGCAGCCTTGAGCGCCTTGAGCCCTCCCTCATCGTGCGCAGACCCGAGATGCTCGAGTCGCGGGACCCGAGGAGCTCCAGTCCGAGGTCGTGGGCGCGAAGCTGTTCGGCGAGTTCGGCCACCATGAGGCGGTAGTTCGTCCCACGAATTTGTTACTCTGGCCCAGTGAGCAAGCATGTTGACGGCCAGATCGGGACCGTGGCGGCGCTGGTGCGGTCAACGTTCCTGGTGAATGCCGTGTACGCAGATTCCGCCCGCGAGTACGGCCTCACCCAGCAGCAGGGCCAATTGCTGTGCGTCCTGATGGCGCAGCCGTACGGCATGAGCGAGCTGGGCGCGGTGCTCGGCCTGGCCAAGTCGAGCCTGACCGGTCTGGTGGACCGCACCGAGCGCAACGGCCTGGTCCAGCGCAAACCCGACCCCCAGGACTCCCGCGCGGTGAGGGTGGCGCTCACCAGGCAGGGCGCCAAGCTGGCCGACGAGTTCTACACCGAGACCTGCCGCCGCGTCGAGGAGCTGACCTCGGGGTTCGCCCCGGCCGAGCGCGACACGCTTGCCGCTCTGCTCGGCCGCGTCGTGACGGACAACAAGGTTCCCACCGTCTTCATGGAACCGGATCCCACGCGCTGAACTCGAGAAGGAGTTGCAGTTCGTGCTACGAACTAATATGGTTCGTGACACGAACTCAACTCCCCTTTTTGTGTTGGAGCGTGAATCATGAGTCGTACAGTCGTGGTCATCGGCGGAGGTTACGGTGGTTCTGCAGTCGCAAAGGCGCTGGACCCGGAGGCAGACGTCGTCCTCATCGACCCCCGTGACGCGTTCATCAACTCGGCCGGCTCGCTGCGGGCGCTGACCCAGCCCGACTGGGCGCACAACATGTTCTTCCCCTACGACCAGTGGCTCAGGCGCGGCACGGTGGTGCGCGACCGCGCGGTCTCGGTGGACCCCGGCGGCGTCACGCTGGCCTCAGGCCGGCGGGTCGAGGCCGACTACCTGGTCCTGGCCACGGGCTCCAGCTACGCCTACCCCGCCAAACCCACCTTTGACTCCACAAGCGAGGTCCTGGACGACCTGCTCCGGACCCACAAGGAACTGGCGGATTCCGAGCGGGTGCTGATCCTCGGCGCCGGGCCGGTCGGCCTGGAACTGGCCGGGGAGATCAAGGAGGTCTGGCCGCACAAGCACGTGACCATCGTCGACCCGGCCGAGCAGCTGCTGGCCGCCTTCCCCGCGGAGATGCGCGAGGGGCTGCACCGCCAGCTCGAGGAGCTGGATGTCCACCTGCGGCTGGGCACCGGCCTGACCGCGCCTCCGGCGACCGAGCCCGGCCAGGTGGCGACGTTCACCGTCACCACGACCGTGGGGGAGGAGATCACCGCCGACATCTGGTTCCGCGCGCACGGCGTGCGCGTCAACAGCGACTACCTCGCCGGCGGCCGGCTGACGACCCGTACGCCGCAGGGGCAGGTTCCCGTCACCGAGACCCTCAACGTGCACGGATACGACCACGTCTACGCCATCGGCGACATCACCGATGTCGCCGAGGCCAAGATGGCCGGGTACGCGATGCAGCATGCGGAGGTGGTGGCCCAGAACATCATCGCCCAGCTGCGCGGCGAGCAGCCGACGGCCACCTACCAGCCGCTGCCCCACCCCATGATCCTGCTGCCGCTCGGCCCGCGTGGGGGCGTCGGCCAGTTGCCCACCCCCGACGGCCCGGCCGTCGTCCCAGCCGAGACTGTCTCGGCGTACAAGGGCGCCGACCTGTTCACCGGCCGCTTCACCGAGCAGTTCGGCGCCGCCTGACATGGACTGCACCCAGCTCGGCCGCAGCGGCCTCGCCGTGTCCCGGCTCGTCCTGGGCATCATGAACAGGTGTGCACCGCCATCGGCGAGGACCCTGCTGACGTCGGGCCGGCCTGGTCGCTCGCGCAGGACGGCGTGACCGGGCCGATCATCGGGCCGCGCACGGTCGAGCAGCTCGACGGCTCGCTCCGGGCCCTGGCGATCACCCTTGACGAGCTGTTCCCCCCACCAGGGCCGAACGGCGCCAAGCCCGCGCCGGAAGCGTACGCCTGGTGAACATCCCCATTCGCACGGAAAGGCAGAACATTGTCCACACATAACGTCGTCTTCGGTTTTGGCGCGCATTCCGGCATTGACGACATACCCGAGCTGTTGCGCATGGCCGAGCAGGCCGAGCGGGACGGGCTTGACATCTTCACATTGTCAGATCATCCCTACATCGGCGGGCGCCTGGACGCCTACGCCGCGCTCGGCTTCATCCTCGGGCGTACGCAGCGCATCGCCGGTTTCGCCAACGTCACCAATTTGCCGACCAGGCCCGCTCCCATGCTGGCCAGGACGGTGACATCGTTGTCGGCACTGTCGGGCGGCCGGATCGTGCTCGGCATGGGCGCGGGCGGGTTGTGGGATCGCATCGCCGACATGGGAGTGCCGCGGCTGACGCCCGGCGACGCCGTGGACGCCTTCGAGGAGGCGATCGTCCTGGTCAAGCTGCTGTCGGGCGGCGGCCCCGCGGTCACCTACCAGGGCAACCACTACCAGGTGAACCAGATCGAGCCCGCTCCCGTCGCCGCGCCTCCCGTGTGGACCGGATCGGTCGGCCCGAAATCCCTGGCCGCCACCGGCCGCGTGGCCGACGGCTGGATCCCCGGCCATGCGGCCGACTGGCTCAGCGAACGCTACCGGGCCTCGCGGCCCATCATCGATGAGGCGGCGGCGTCCGTCGGCCGCGATCCGAGCGAGATCCGCACGGTCTTCAACTTCCCCGGACGCATCACCGACCGGCCGCTGCCCGCCACGCGCGACCGCGACGGCCGCTGGCTCGGCGGCTCCGTCGGCCAGTGGGTCGAGGAACTGACCGGAGCCGTGCTGGAGCACGGCGCGTCGGGCTTCACGCTCTTCTCCGCCGGCCACGGCGTCCCGGACCTCACACTCCTGGCCCGCTGGGCCCAGGAGATCGTCCCGTCCGTACGCGAGGCGATCGCGAAGTAGTGCGACACCGGCCCGCTGTGGCTGCTCCGCTGCCCGGAACACTCGCTGCCGCTCCCGGTGTCTTCGTGACATGGACCTGGCCGGGCAGCAGCCGTCCGACGCCCACTTCCCGCACGGGGAGGCCCCAGCTCCCGGATCGACAGCGGGCGCCTGCTGGAAGGGACTGGCGAGGTCGCCCTCGAGGAGGCTCAGGTGGAAGTCGCGAGAAGAGCCTAGAGTCGGATCATGGTGGACTGATACCCGCCGCCCGGCCATTCCCATGCGCCAGTGTTGGTGGTGCGGTCCTCGTTGAAGGTGCCCACGTAGCGGGCAGGTGAGCCCTGCTCGCCGTACCAGATCGTCAGGGTGTCTCCGCTGACTTCCCAGGTGCACTCCAAGATCTGGGGAGATTTGCAGAACAGATGCGAGCGGAGGGTGCCCGTCTCCTGGCCGTATCCGATGTACTCCACGCCCTGGGTCTGGCCCCCTACATGTCGATGATGACCGTGGAGATTGAGCGGACGGACAGTTACGCGCATGCCGGCGTGGTGCACGCAGCACGGCAGGAGCGATGTCAGGTGATCGTAGGTCACGGATCACGTGGTGCCAAGAGACGGGGGCGCTGCTACCGGGCCCCAGGGGAGGGCCGGCGGCCGCCACGACGAGACCGCCCGCCGACCACGGCCATGACATGGATATGATCATGCGCTCCTGTTACCTCTGCGGGCGTGAAGCGGTGCTCGACACAGCCAGGGAATGATCGACCGGAGAAAGAGAATGTCAGTGAGTAAGCAGGTGCCTGGCGAGTTGCTGGAGATAGCCGATGCCCTCATGCCTGGCATCTCCCTGGACGCGGCACGGTTCTTCCAAGGCGGAATCCACGACGTTGTCCTGCTGCCGGGGATCGCGGCTGTACGGGTCAGCCAGCGACCATCGGGGGCACAGGCTTTGCCGCGGCGAACCGAACTGCTGCGGGTGATCGCGGCGTCCGGGCTGCCGTTCGCAGTGCCGGAGCCGTTGACGCCGGTGATGATGTTCGGAGAGCGGGCGGCCGTTGCCGTCTCATGGCTCGACGGCGCCGGGCTGCCCGACGGCGTGGGTGATCCCGCGAGGATCGGGGAGCTTCTCACGGCGCTGCGGGAGCTGGTCGTCACGCCAGAGTTGAGAGCAGTGCTGGGTGCGCCGCGTATGTACAGCGACGGCCATCACTGGGCCGACATCTTGGCCGAAGAGGTCATCCCGCGCCTCCCCGGCAAGTGGCGCGACGTAGGTCTGCGGCGGCTCGAAGACGCGCTCGCCCTGGAACCGGTCCAGGATTGCCTGGTGCATGGCGATCTTGGCGGAGAGAACATCCACTGGAGTGAGGACGGCAAGCTGATCGGCGTCCTGGACTGGGACCGCGCTCATCTATTCGACCCGGCGATCGACGCTGCCACCATGGGGTGGCTGCACGGCTGGGACAACCTTCGTGAAGCCGTCGACAGCGCCACCTATCGGCGCGCCCAGGTTTGGGACCGGACTTTCGGCGTGACTCACCTTGTCGCGGCGCTCGACGGCAGGCCCATGGCGCACGTTGACAGCTTTGTGCAGCACATCGTCGCGTGGTTGGAACAAGAACGCGATCCCACGTCCCGCCGGGGCTGACCAGGGGTGGGCAGCAGTTCTAAGACGGGTGATCGTGCGGGTTCTCCAGCGAGGAGTGTCCGTTCGGTACTTGTGCCACGAGGTGACCTTCGCCGACGGCACCACCGTCGCCACGATTCTGCTGGTCGGCGCGGACGGGGCGTGGTCACGGGTCCGGCTGCGACGCCGGTGAGCCCGAAACCTGGATGTCGTCAATGAGCGAGAAGTTGCTGGTATTGCGCTTGATCAAGTGCTGGTCGTTGAACTGCCGGTTGTCACCGGGGCCGGTGCCGGGGTCAGTACAACTGGGTCCCTGGATGAGACGGCCGCGACGGTGGGCTCCACGCGCGAGCGGGCGGATCAGCCGAAGCCGGCCCGGGACCTCGGGCGGGTAGAGGGTGCGCAGGTAGTGGCAGAACTCCAGGGACCGGGTCCGCTTCTTGATCGGTTTGATGTGGCCGTAGAGCCTGTCACCCTTGAGGTCCAGGGCGGCGAACAGGTGGCGGACCCCGCCGTTTTGTAGGTCGCCCGGCGCGGGCGGCGGGGCTCGCGGTCAGGGTCCTTGTGCCTGCCGCCGCGCTCGGCCCATTGCCGGCCCGGGTGGGGCTTCAGGTTGAGCGGCCCGAACTCGTCCATGCAGAAGATGACTTCAGGCTCGCCTTCCTCGGGTATGACCTCGCCGTCGGCGATCGCGTAGAGGTGTTCGACGCGGGCCTTCTTGGCCGCGTAGTCCGGATCGCGGGAGGTCTTCCAGGCGGGACATCGAGGTCCAGGTGACGGTGCTGGCCGCCCAGTCTTTGAGGGTGCCCTTGTGCCCGGGGGCAACTTCTCCGAGCGGGTAGTAGGTGCGGCCCGCCTTGGCCCGGTACCAGGTCAACAAAGAGATCACGTGACTGACGTCCGATACCCGGATTCTCCGCGGTCAGACCTCATTCGGCGGTTGATGCACGTCCGTTGACGGCACCCCGGAGATATCGAGGGCGGACAGGAACGCCGCGGCGGCAGGGGATGGAGGGAAGCGACTCCAGATGAGGTGCTCCATGCGGGCGGGAGCGTCGCGAAGCTGGAGGACGGGCAGATCGGGGAGCTCGGACACGAAGGCGGCGGGCAGCATCCCGATGCCCAGACCCTGTCGGATCAGGCGAGCCATGAAGTCCACGGTCGTCACTTCGAAAGCGACCTCGCGCCGGACTCCGGCCGCTGCGAACGCCTCGTCCGACTGGGCCCGCGCGGCGGTGCCCGGGGGGAAGTCGACGAACGGTTCATCCGACAGCTGGTGCAGGTCCACGCGCTCCCTGTCGGCCAATGGGTGGCCGGGCGCCACCACGGCGACGAGGTCGCCGCGCGCGAGTTCGCGGCCGCGGACGCCCTTGGGTCGTACGCCCAGTGGCAGCCCCAGGAACGCGGCGTCCAGGGTGCCCTGCCGCACCTGTTCGATCAGCTCCTCGCTCGCGCCCGAGCGGAGGCTGATCCGCACCTGCCGATGCTTCAGGTGGAAGTGCTTCAGCGCGGTCGGGAGATCGACGGCCGCGACGGTGGGAATGGCGCCGATGGCGAGCCGGCCCCGGATCTCGCCGGCGGCGGCCGCCACCTCGGCGCGCGCTCGTTCGGCGGCGTCGAGGGCCTGCCGGGCCGCGGGGAGGAACGCCTGGCCGGCCGGGGTCAACCGGACGCGACGGCTGGTGCGGTCGAACAGCTTGGCACCCAGCTCACGTTCCAGCCGGGCGATCTGGTGACTCAGCGCGGACTGGACGACCCGGCACTGCTCGGCGGCGCGGGTGAAGTTGCTCGTCTCCGCGACAGCGACGACGTAGCGCATTTGCTGAAGTTCCACGAATCAATCGTGATGCACGATCGGTTCGATGACAAACATGCGTTGGACTCATTGATCGTTGTCACCGAGGCTTGGGGGCATGAAAGAGATGAGACCTCGCACGGACGGCGGCCTGTCGCGTGGCCTGCTCCTGCTCATGTCGGCGGCGACCGGGTTGGCGGTCGCGGGAAACTACTTCGCGCAGCCGCTGCTTGATGTGATCGGCCGGGAACTGAACCTTGGATCCACGCTGGCGGCGCTGACGGTGACGGCCGCGCAGGGCGGGTATGCGCTGGGGCTGATCCTGCTGGTGCCGCTCGGCGATCTGGTGGAGCGGCGGCGGCTGGCGGTGTCGCTCTACGCGGCGACCGCGGTGTTCCTGCTGGTGTCGGCCACCGCCGCCAACGGCACGGTGCTCTTGGTCAGTACGGCCCTGACCGCGCTGACCTCGGTCGGAGCGCAAGTCGTGGTGCCGTTCGCGGCGACGCTGGCGGATCCGGCCGAGCGTGGCCGGGTGGTCGGCACGGTGATGACCGGGCTGATGCTCGGCCTGTTGCTGGCGCGGACCGCGTCCGGAGCGTTGTCGGAGCTGGGCGGCTGGCGGACGGTCTACTGGGTGAACGCGGTCCTGATGGCGCTGATGGCCGTACTGCTGCGCACCTTCCTGCCCCGGCTCGGCGGGGACGGCGGACGCCTGTCCTACCCGGGACTGCTGCGCTCGACGATCGCGATGTTCCGGTACGAGCCGTTGCTGCGGTGGCGGGCAGGTATCGGCGCGTTGAGTCTCGCCTCGTTCAGCGTGCTGTGGACGGCGCTGACCTTTCTGCTCGTGGGGTCGCCGTACGACTGGTCGGAGTCGGCTATCGGCCTGTTCGGCCTGGTCGGCGTCGCGGGCGCGCTGACCGCCACGGTGGCGGGGCGGCTCGCCGACCGCGGGCACGTCCAGATCGTGACCGGCGCAGGGACGGTCCTGCTGTTGGCGTCCTGGCTGGCGATCGCGGCGGGGGCGCGCTCGCTGGTCTGGCTGTTCGTCGGCGTGATCGTGCTGGACCTGGCGCATCAGGCGGTGCTCAACAGCAACCAGAACGTCCTCTACGCCCTCCGGCCCGAGGCCCGCAACCGGATCAACTCCGCCTTCATGACCTCCTTGTTCCTGGGCGGTGCGGTGGGCTCTGCGCTGACATCGGTGATCTGGGTGAACGGCGGCTGGACCGGCGTGTGCGTCCTGGGCGCCACCCTCTCGGCCGGGACCGTCGCGCTCTGGCTCCTGGAGCGCATGACCATCGACCGGGCGGCGGGCAAGCCCCCAAAGACCTCAGTTCACCAAGGCCATGACCCGACACCGGCCGCCTCGACCAACTGATCCAAGGAGCTGAACCATGCGCATCACCGTGTTCGGAGCGGCGGGAAACGTGGGAAGCCGCGCGGTAGCCGAGACGCTCGCTGGCGGCCACCAGGCCACCGCCGTGGTACGCAACCTGGTCCGTATCCCCACTACCTCCAAGGGAGAATGAGCGTGTCGCGCACCGTGCTGATCACCGGAGCCACCGGCACCGTGTCCACCGCACTGATGAACGCGCTGGAAGGGGCCGAGGTGGACCTTCGTGCTCTCGTCCGCGAAGAGTCCAAAGCGGACGGCCCGTGCGAGCGGGGCGCCGAGGTCTTCGTCGGTGACCTCGATGACGCTCGGTCGCTGCCGCCCGCCTTCGAGGGCGTGCAGGACGTGTGGCTGCTCACCCCGAACGGCCCGCGCGCTTCGGAGAACAACATGAACGCCGTGTGGGCCGCACGCCAGGCCGGTGTGGAGCGCGTCGTGCGCTTGTCCGTCGTCGGCGCGGCACACGACGCGCCGAACCGCAGCGGCAGGCTGCACGCCCTGTCCGACCGGGAGACCGAACGGTGCGGCATGCGCTGGACGATCCTGCGTCCACACTGGTTCATGCAGAACCTGCTGAACGAGGCGGGCGACATCTCCGCCACCGGCACGTTCTCGCTGAACATGGCCTCGGCGCGGATCGGTATGATCGACGTACGCGACATCGCCGAGTGCGCTGCCCGCGTGCTCCTCGACGACCCGGATCGCCATCACGGCGAGACGTACACTCTCACCGGCCCGCGCGCGCTGACGTTCGACGAGGTCGCCGACCAATTGAGTCTCGCTCTCGGCAGGACCATCACGTACCTGCCGGTCAGCGACGACGCCAAGCGCAAGACACTGCTCGGCTACGGCGTTCCGAAATGGATCGTCGACATGCTCGAGGAGTACGCGCAGGCGTATGTTTCGGGCTGGGGCGACTTCACCGCCGATACGGTCGCCGACCTTCTCGGCCACCCCCCGCGCGACATCGCCGACTTCGTCCGCGACCACGCCGCAGCGTTCTCCTCGGCCGACGACAGCTGAAACCGTGACCCGCTGGTCAGCCGCGATTTCCGTGCCTCGGCGACGATGCCCTCGGCGAGTTCGATGAGCGGCTCGTCGGTCCGCCCGATCGAATTGCGGCCTGGATGAGGACGTGCCGAGCACCTGCGGCGTGACGCCGTGAGCCGTTACCTCCGCCTGATGTGACGATCAGCCGGCTGGGTACGGCAGGTGGCTGCGTGATCCACCGCCGTACCCAGCGGAGGGTGTCAGGCGTCGAGGACGGCGAGGTCGAGTTGGCTGAGGCGATCCGGCTCCGCGATCACGTCGATCTCGGTGATCATGCCCTCGATGATCGTGAAGCTGAGCACCACGCGCAGTCGGCCGTGGGGAGCCATCGCGAGTCCGACCGCCCCGTCGACCATCGCCGGACCCGTGAACCAGGCCCGTTCCAGAGCGGCCATCGCTCCCTTGGCCACGGGCTGGGCGCCGCGGACCACGATGGGCTGAGGTGTGGGGACGACCGCCTTGTCGGCCCGCAGCACCACGTCGGGATGGAGCAGGGCGATCAGCGCCTCGAAGTCCCCGCCGCGAGTGGCGGCCAGGAAGGCGTCGACGATCCGACGCCGGCGGGTCACATCGGCGTCGGGCGCGGGGGTGACCCCCTTGACCCGGCGGCGGGCGCGGCTCGCGAGCTGCCTGGTCGCGGCCGGCGACCGCTCGAGCATCGGGGCGATCTCGTCGAAGGGTACGGCGAACATGTCGTGCAGCACGAAGGCGAGACGTTCGGCCGGAGGCAGCGTGTCGAGCACCACCAGCAGTGCCACCCCGACCGAGTCGGCCATCAACGCCTCCCGCTCGGGGTCGCCCCCGGAGTCCCGGCTGATGACCGGGTCGGACACCTGAATGTCGAAAGGCTCCTCGCGCCGATGCTCGCGCGAGCGCAGCATGTTCAGGCACAGGCGTGCCACCACCGTGGTCAGCCACGCGCCGAGGTTCTCCACGTCACTGGTGTCGGCGCGATTGAGGCGCAGCCAGGCGTCCTGCACGGCGTCATCGGCCTCGCTGAGCGAGCCGAGCATCCGGTAGGCCACCGCTTGCAGCTGGGGTCGATGCACCTCGAAACGCTCTATCAGCGATTCGCGTTCGTCCACCGTGTCACATTCCTTCGTCGCCGGGGGTCGTAGCAGTAGGTCCGCAAAACACCAGCTCAAGGTACCGGGAGGCCGACTCCCGGACAGAACCGGTATCGGAGAAGCCATGACGTCACCCATCCTGGTCACCGGCGGAACGGGCCCGCAGGGCGGCCGCGACGTACGCCTCCTGAGTCGACACAGACGCGAGTCCGGGGCTGATACGGGTGCCCTGTTCGGTCAGTTCCAGGGCGGCCCGCTCGGCGTCGGTGAAGACCTTCGCCTGCCGCCAGGCCGCGACTGATCCCGCAGGGGAGTGGGGCGGACTATGTTCTCAACCGGCCGGCCCGGGACTCCAGGTAGCGTTGCTCGGCGATGCTGGCGGTGGACTTCGCGGCACGCCGGTAGTGCTCGTACGCCCCGGCCGTGTCGCCGGTCTTCTCCAGGAGATGCGCCCGTACGGACAGCAGCCGGTGATGCCCGGCCATCCGCTCATCACTGTCCAATGTGGACAGCAGGGCCAGTCCTGCCAGCGGGCCCTCGGTCTCGGCGAGCGCGATCGCCCGGTTGAGGGTGACCATCGGGTTGGGCGCGATCCGTTCCAGGATCAGGTAGAGGGCGTGTACCTGAGGCCAGTTGGTCTCCTCGGCCGTGGCCGCGTCGGCGTGCGTGGCGGCGATGGCGGCCTGCAGCTGGTAAGGCCCCAGCGCCGGGTCGGCCAGCGACGCCTTGACCAGCTCGGTGCCCTCGTCGATCAGCCCGCGGTCCCACTTCGTCCGGTCCTGCTCGTCCAGCGGCACCAGGTCGCCTGCCGCCGTCGTACGTGCCTCCCGGCGGGCGTGGGTCAGCAGCATCAGCGCGAGCAGCCCGGTCACCTCGCCGTCCTCGGGCAGCTGCGTGTGCACCATCCTGGCCAACCGGATCGCCTCGTGCGCGAGGTCGGCGCGGTGCAACTCGCTGCCCGAGGAGGCGGTGTAGCCCTCGTTGAAGATCAGGTAGAGCACGTGCAGGACGACCCGCAACCGCTCCTCGCGCTCCGCGCCGTCCGGCAGGCCGAACGAGCTGCCGGCGGCCTTGATGCGCTGCTTGGCCCGGCTGATCCTGACCGCCATCGTCGCCTCCGGCACCAGGAATGCGCGGGCGATCTCGGCAGTGGTCAGGCCGCCGACCGCCCGCAGCGTCAGGGCGGTCTGGGAGGCCGCGGTCAGCGTCGGATGGCAGCACAGGAACAGCAGGACGAGCGTGTCGTCGGTGTCCGGCACGTCCTCGGGCACCACCTCGGTGGCCGTCGCCGACTCCCGCTCGCGGCGCGCGTGGTCACTGCGCATCTGGTCGATGAGCCGCCGGGACGCGACAGTCATCAGCCAGCCGCGCGGGTTGTCCGGCATTCCCTCGGCCGGCCACTGCACGGTGGCGGCGAGGACGGCCTCCTGTACGGCGTCCTCACACCCTTCGAACTGGCCGTGCCGACGTATCAACGCGCCGAGGACCTGCGGCGTGAGCTCACGCAGCAGGTCCTCGATGGCTGGTGCTGTCATGCCTCCAATTGTCCGTCAGCGAACATCACCTGCCGCACCTCGATCCCCAGACCCTCGATCGCGGCGTCCGGGATCTGCGCTGCCAGCTCGATCGCCCGCTCCTTGTTCTCGCAGTCGATCAGGTAGAAGCCGCCCAGATACTCCTTGAACTCCAGGAAAGGTCCGTCGGTCACCACCGGCTGGCCGTTGCGTACGGACACCACCGCGGCCTGTGACGGGTCGACCAGCGCCTGCGTGGTGATCAGCTCGCCGGACTTCTTCAGCGCCTCGATGAACGTGCCGTGGCCGTCGCCGATCGCCGCCTTCTCCTCGTCTGTCAGCGCGTCCAGCACGGCCGGGTTGATATGCATGCTGATCAGGAACTTCATCTCGCACTCCTCGTGGTTCGCGAGCCCCGGCTGGGCCCTTCGACCGGTTGGTCGGAGCCGCCGCCGCTGTCTTGACATCCCCCGCCAGAACTTTCGCATGAGTTCTTCGCCGTCTCATCGCCCGGACCGCGAGCTCGTCATCTCTGGTCCCCCCGCCGTGGCTGACGCGAGAGATCTCCGTCCGTACCGATGTCAAGAAGCTCTCGACCGCTCCGACCAACCGGCGAAACGTCGAGAGAACAGGAAGTTTCGGATATGCGAGTCAACCGGGCATGGCTGGGACTGGTCGTCCTCATGTTGCCGACATTGCTCGTCGCGATGGACACGACGGCGTTGCTCCTCGCGCTCCCACAGCTGAGCGCCGACCTGGGTGCCACCAACGTCCAGCAGCTGTGGATCAGTGACAGCTACGGACTCATGGTGGCCGGCCTGGTCATCACGATGGGTACACTCGGCGACCGGATCGGCCGCCGACGGCTGCTGATGATCGGCGGAGCGGCGTTCGCGGTGCTGTCGGTCGCGGCCGCCTTCGCGGTCAGCCCGCTGATGCTGATCGTCGCGCGTGCGCTGCTGGGCGTCGCCGGCGCGACCCTGGCCCCGTCCACACTTGCCTTGATCACCAACATGTTCCGCGACGAACGACAGCGCGGGCAGGCCATCGCGATCTGGGCGACCTGCCAGTTCACCGGCGGCGCGCTCGGACCCGTACTCGCCGGATTCATGCTCCAGCACTTCTGGTGGGGATCGGTGTTCCTGGCGGCCGTGCCGGCGATGGCGTTGCTGCTGCTCGCCGGGCCGGTCCTGCTGCCGGAGTTCCGCAGCGACCAAGCCGGCCGGCTGGACCTGGCCAGCGTCGGACTGTCGCTCGTGGCGGTGCTTCTGATGGTCTACGGCATCAAGCAGCTGACCGTCGAGAGCGTGCCGGTCGTGCCGGCGGTGGCCCTCGTCGTCGGCGCGGCCATCGGATTCCTGTTCGTACGCCGGCAACTGCGGCTGGAGACGCCGCTGCTGGACCTGCGGCTGCTCCGCAACCGCCCGTTCACGGCGGTACTCGTCGGGCTCGTCTTCGCCGGCTTCGCCATGGCTGGTACGGGCCTGCTGGTGACCCAGTACCTGCAGAGCGTGCTGGGCTTCTCGCCGGTCGCGTCGGCGGTGCTGTTCGCACCGATGGGCCTGGGAGTGGCGGTCGGCACCATGGCCGCGCCGGCGCTGGCCCGGCGGATGAAGCAGACGACCGCGATCGCCGGCGGGCTGGTGGGGTCGGCGCTGGGCAGCCTGCTGCTGGTCGGCGTCGACGGTGCCGGCGCCCTGCCGCTGGTGATGATCGGTATCGCCGTACTCGCGCTGGGCACCGGCCCGCTGTTCGCGCTGGGCACCGGGCTGATCGTCGGGTCCGTACCGCCGGAGCGCGCGGGCTCGGCGGCGTCGATGTCGGAGACCGGTAACTACTTCGGCGGTTCGCTCGGCTTCGCGCTGATCGGTGTGATGGCCGCGGTGGTCTACCGCAGCCGGATGGACGGCACGTCCGACTCGCTGGCCGGCGCGGTCGCCGCCGGCCGGCACCTTCCCGCCGGCCAGGGCGCGGAACTGCTGCACACGGCGCGGGAGGCGTTCACCGCCAGCCTGCACGTCACCGGCGTCGTCGCCGCGGTCATCTTCGCCGGGCTGGCCGTACTGATCCTGACCATGCGCCCGGCAACCCGGACCACCCCGGCCGCACTCCCCGACTACGAGGCGACTCGCTTGTAGAACCCTGCCGACCTGGCCCGGGACTGCGGGCGGCCGGCAGCTGCCCGCGTCCCATGAACAGCACGATGAGCAGGTAGAACAGCGTAAATGTGATCATTTGAATGAGGCTTTAGCGCCATCCGGCGGCGAGGTTGAGCAGGCCCTTGCGAACCTCTGCGGCGAATCCGCGGACGAAGGTCACGATGACTCCTGCAGGGCTCGGCGGTGGTTGCGGACGAACAGCAGGCCGCTGACGGCGGTGAGCGCGAGCGTGTGGAGGAGCAGCCAGGGCAGGGTGCCGCCGTTCCAGACCTCGGCAAGCCAGTCCGGATAGAGGGCGAGCGGCAGGAACGAGCCGTTGAGCGGCAGCACCAGCGAGGTGAACAGCGACTGCAGGGCGCCGATCATCGGGGAGGCCAGCGCGAGAGCCGCCAGCAGGAACGTGAACGCCAGCACGTTCACACCCAGAAGTACGGCGGGCAGGAGCGCCGCCCAGCGCAACGGGATCGCGATCCCGGCCACCAGCATCGGGACGAGGCAGGCGACCGCGGCCACCGCCAGGCCGAACACCGAGGCGGTGATCAGCCGGCCGACCATCGGAGCCACGGCGGCGCCGGGGTCATCTGGGCCTGGGCGAAGGTGCCGGCGCGTTTCTCCTCGATGAGGTCGGCCACCATCACCAGAGCGGCGTACTGCAGGAACCAGTAGCCGCCGATCGCGACCAGTGTCCGCGGCAGCGGCTCCAGTAGACGTTGCGTGAGCCTTCCAGCACGGCGCTGAACTGCTCCATCGCGGCCGAACGCTGCCGGACCACGTCGAAGCCACCCAGCCGGACCCGGCCCGAGGTAGGAGTCAGCAGCCCGGCCGGCATCTTGCTGGTGGTGGTCTTGCCCGCGCCGTTCGGTCCCAGGAAGCCGAAGAGGGATCCGGCGGGGATGCGCAGCGACACCTCGTCGACCGCCCGGACCTGCGCCATGCCGTACACCTTCGTCAGCGCCTCAATCTCGATCATGTCATCTCCTCGATGGGGGAGTCCCGGCCCCCTCCGGGGCCGGGACAGGCCGGTCAGAGCTCGTCGAGAACCTCGATGTCCTCCGCGGTGACCTCGCGGGCCACCGCGAACGCCGCGGTGGCCGCGGCGGTGCCTGGCAGTGCCTGGCGGGCCGCCTGCAGGCTGGCGGCCGAATCCCAACGCCAGACACCGACCCACGTCTCGTCGTTGAGTCGGCCGAGGCGCGCCTCGGTGAGTCCGGACAGCGCGGCCCTGGTCGCGGAGACCAGAGCCGCGTGCCGTGCCCGAACCTGCTCGGCATCGGTGGGATCGGCCTGGAAACGGGTGATGCTGATGATCGACATCACTGGACCTTCTCTCTAGAGTTGACTTCTAGCAACTGAATCTAGAGATAGACTCTAACCATGAGCAACGTCAAGCGGCCGAACAAGCGAGCGCAAAAAGCGAAGGAGACGCGCCGGCGGATCCTTGCGGCTGCACTGGAGCTGTTCGTGCAGGACGGATACGGCGCGACGAACCTTCAGGACGTCGCCGACAAGGCCGGGGTCGCGGTGCAGACGATCTACTTCGTCTTCGGCAACAAGCGCGCCCTGCTGAAGGAACTGGTCGACGTGACGATCGCGGGTGATGACGAGCCGGTGGCGACGATGGACCGGCCGTGGTACGCCGCCGCACTGGCCGCCGACACCGCCCAGGACATGTTGCGCGCCTACGTCGCGGGCGCGACCGCGGTCCTGGAGCGGGTCGCGCCGATCGGCAGGGTCCTGGAGGCGGCGGTCGCCAGCGACCCCGAGGTCGCAGCCCTGTGGTCGCACGACGTTGATCCGCGTTACGTCGTTCAGCAGGGAGCGGCCAAGGCGCTTGTCGGCAAGCCGGGCGCGCAGGCGGAGATGTCGGTGGAGGAGGCGGCCGACCTGCTGTACGGCCTGCTCAGCCCCGAGCTGTACCTGCTGTTCGTGCAGGAGCGGGGCTGGTCGCGTGAGCGCTGGGAGCGGTGGGTCGGCGAGGTCCTTCGCGCCCAGCTCTGCTCGAACTAGGACGTCAGCTCCAGATCACGCAGCTTCAGTCGTGGACCTCCATGTCGGTGTGCGCCGGTGACATGGAGGCTGCAACGTTCGGCCGGGAGCGCGAGCCGAGCGCCTCGAACTGCCCTGTCGCCTCACGGTCGCGTAGTGGCAGGTTTGTCATATCGAGGTTCCGCGAATTGACCCTATACTCGTCTCGACGGCCCATGACTACACACGCCAAACCCTCACCAGACGCCTCCGCGGAGCTGCTTGACGTGTTCAAGGCGCTCGCCAACCCCGTGCGGCTCCAGGTGCTCCAGTGGTTGCGCGATCCCGAGCACCATTTCCCGGTGGAGGAAGCGATCGCGGACCCTGACGAGGTCGGCGTGTGCGTCAGCCACATTCAGGCCAAGACCGGGCTCGCGCAGTCGACCGTCTCCGCGTACATGGCATCGCTGCAGCGTGCCGGGCTGGTCCGCTCCACCCGCGTCGGGAAGTGGACGCACTACCGGCGCGACGAGGAGCGGATCGCCGAGCTCGTCGACGTGCTCGGACGCTCGCTCTAGCGGCTCGCCGGGCGCCCGCGGCGCAGTATGCCACCCCGACTTCCTGGAAGATGATCCGCACGGCCGTCGGTAGGCGGCGACGACGACGGCTTGGGGACGGCCAGGTTCAGAGTGTGCGGCGATGGTCGAGGAACGGCACGCCGTTCTTGCCCCGCTCGACGGCGAGGAGCTTCCACGACTGGGCCCCGTCGCCCTCGCATACCTGCCTGCCGTACCCGACCACCGCGGATGCGACGACCGGCCGCAGCTCGGTCCCGCAGCGAACCGGACTTTGTCCTCATATCGACTTTCTGCGATACTTCGATCCGTAGCTGGATGGTGAGGGACGGTTTCGCGCCGTCGACAAGGGGGAGACATGGGCGTGATCGATGGGATGGATCTGGGGCGCTTCGGGGTCTGGACGTTCGACTTCGAGGACCAGCCTGCGAGCATGATGCGAGATTCCATCCAGGAACTCGAAGAGCTCGGCTGGCAGGCATTCTGGATCCCTGAGCGGGACGGACGTGAGGCGATGACGCACGCCGGGTTCCTGCTGTCCTGCACCGAGCGCATCAGCGTCATCAACGGCATCGCTCGGATCTGGTCCCGCGAGCCGAGGTGGACCCAAGGTGCGGCATTGCTCCTGGCCGACGCCTACCCGGATCGCCATCTGCTCGGTCTCGGTTTCGGGGGTGAGCGCCCAGGGGCCAAGCCGCTGCAGGCAATGAGCCAGTACCTGGATGACATGGACGCGGTGACGAACGCCAATCCTGCGCCGCAGGCGCCGATGCGACGCCTGCTGGCAGCGTACGGACCGAAGATGCTCGAGCTGGCCCGCGACCGGTCCGAAGGCGCTCACACCTACCACGTGACGGTGAGGCACACGGCGCAGGCGCGGGAGGTGCTGGGCGACAAGCCGTTCCTCGGCGTCGAGCACGCAGTGCTCTTCGAGAGCGACCCGGACAAGGCGCGCGAGATCGCGCGCGAACATCTGCACGGGTACTTCACCACGAAGTACAACATCGCCAAGTTCCTTCGCCTGGGCTACACAGAAGCGGACATCGACGGCGGCCGGGGCAGCGACCGGCTCGTCGACGACCTCGTGTTCTGGGGCGACCTCGACACGGTCGTCGGCAAGCTGCACGACCATCTCGACGCCGGCGCCGACCACGTCGGCATCCAGGTTCTCGGAATCGAACCCGGCCAATCGGCCATGCCGCAATGGCGGCAGCTGGCCGAGGCGCTGCTGCCCCAGCGAGCCGCCACGTAGACCTCGTGCTCCACGTCGTGGGTCGAACCATCGGGCCGTCGGTTTCAGTCACCCGCGGTCTGGCCGTGCAGCTGCTGAAGGGCGTGCGGGGCGAACCGCCCCGCAGTACGCGGCACATTCCGCCGGGCTCGGCTACAACGCCTACGCTCTGTTCATCCGCCAGCTGGCCGACCAGCAATCCGTACGACAGGAGTACACGGGCAGCGAGCTCACCCTTCCGACCATGAGGTTCGACAAGCTCCCGAGTCACGTCGACACCGAACTGGAGCGCCGGGCGGTTCGCCAAGCCCCGCAGCGCCCCCTGGCGCCGAGCGTCAACCAGAGGAAGCATCCGTCGATGGCCAGGGTCGACCCGGCTTCTTCTCATTACCGCCAAACTGCAGTACCACCACTCCGCGGCGGTCACCGACCTCATGGAGTTCCCCGACAGGGCGCGCCCGCTCACCGGCACCGGGTGGGCAGAGATCGCCGAGGCGGATCTAGCCTGGTGGAAGAAGCAGTCGCGCTGGAGGGGGCGGCCATGGAACTGCATCTGTCGGGCAGGAAGGCCGTCGTCACGGGGGCGGGGAAGGGCATCGGCCTGGCGATAACCCAGGCGCTGGCCGCTGAGGGCGTCAACGTGGCGGCCGGCAGCCGGCACGTCACCGACGAGCTGTCGCAGCTCGCCGACGAGGGCCTGGTCCACCCCGTCGAGGTGGACCTCGCGACAGCGGACGGGCCTGCACGGCTGGTCGAGGCCGCCGTCTCCGCCTTCGGCGGCATCGACGTCCTGGTCAACAATGTCGGCGCGGTCACCCCGCGCACCGACGGGTTCCAATCGATCACCGACGACGAATGGCTCTCCACCCTGACGGTCAACTTCCTCAGCGCGGTGCGGGTCACCCGCGCGGCGCTGCCGTACCTGCTCGACGGGGGCGAGGGGGCGATCGTGACCGTCAGCTCGGTAAACGCTGTGCTGCCCGACCCCCTGGTCATGGACTACAGCGCCGCGAAGGCGGCGCTGGGGAACTTCAGCAAGTGTCTGTCCAAGGAGCTCGGCCCGCGCGGCATCCGCGTCAACACCGTCAGTCCAGGACCGGTGGCCACGGCCCTCTGGCTCAGCGAGGACGGCATGGCGGCGACCGTCGCCCGCACGAGGGGCGGCGAGCCCTCGGACGTGATGAAGGGAGTCGCGAGCCAGTCGGTGACCGGTCAGTTCACCCGCCCCGAGGAGGTCGCCGACCTCGTGCTCCTCCTGTCCAGCAGCAGGGCGGGGAACGTGACAGGCTCGGACTTCGTCATCGACGGAGGCCTGATCAGCACCGTCTGACGTTTGCGACGGCGTCAGTCCGGGAGTGGCGGTAAGCCAGGAATGCTGCAGCGGCCATTCCCACTACGGCGAGCGCCTGACCGGACGCACCCGAAACGGCGCCGAATGCCAGACGAAGGGCGACCTTGGGCAGGTAGACGGGTACGAGGAGGAGCCCGATATCTGGCAGGACGGCAAGACGATCCCGTTCGCCATCACCGCGGGTCTCCCGCGTCGATGCCGGTCCAGATCGACGTCGAGGAGATCGAACCAGGTCATGAGCCGGGACCTGGGCGGTGGTAGCCAGGGTCGAGCATCTGGCGATCGGCGAGGACGGCGGCCCCGCCAGGACCGGGCGAGCGAGCAGATCGCTGGCGTGGGAGTACTCCACGCTGCGAAGATCCCCGGCGGCTCGCTGCCGCCACCATGGCTACGACCGTGGGCGGCACGGCCCTGTGCTCCACTCCCCGCAGTGGGGGAGTGGCATCCCTCCCACGGGGGAGTCGCAGGGGGCCGTAGCCCAAAGACGATGGTAGCCATGAGCACCGCATCCGCAGCCGGCCCGCCTACATCGTCCGCGCGCCCGAGCCGGCTCACGATCTGGGCCGGCCGAACCATGATCCTGATCGCTGTGGCGCACACCGCTATGTTCGCCCGCGTCGCCCCCTGGGCCAGCTGGCTGGCCGGGGATCTCCGCAACCGTGTCGCGGACAGCGACTCGGTGGCGACGTTCTGGGCACTGCCAGGTGGGTTCGTCGTGGTACTGGCGCTGCTGGGACTCCTGGTCGCGCGGGCGGGGAAGCAGGGACAACACGTTCCCGGGTATGTCGGCTGGTTGCTCCTGGCCTGGGGAGCGCTGGCCGTCAGCCTGATCGGACCGAGTGGATTCCTCGGCGCGGCCATCCCCGCCGGGCTGCTCATCGCGGCGAACCTCACCGCCAGACGACACGCCCCCAGCCGAACCTGAGCAGGAGCCCTACTCCCTCCGACGTCAGCGGCTACGGTGCTTGCACGGTGATGCGCCTGCTTCGGGAGCCCCTGCCCGAGTATTGGCCGTCAGCGCACCACGGCGGCCAAGGGCCTGCGCGACCTGATCTCCTGGAAACGGGCCCCTGGTGCGTCGACCCTTAACCGCACCCCGAATCGCCTCCTCTGAGGTGGCCAGGCGCCTCAGCCGACGGGCCTCGGAATGGCAGCCGAGCAGCGCCGGGGCCACCACCAGGCAGACCAGCTCGAAGTCGCTGAGTAGCGGCGGCCTGCCCATCCGCCGCCTTCCTCCGATCTAATCGCCGATCTCCACATATAGTGCGATCAAGAGGGTGTCCAGGTCTGTCGCCACGAACGGATCCTGCGGGGCCGTATTCCTGAAGGCAGCCCGACTGAGGGGATATTGATCGGTGACGGGGTTGGGAACTGAGCGGCTGGTGCTGCGTCGCTGGCGTGAGGAGGATCTGGAACCGCTGTCCGTGATCGACGGAGATCCGGAGGTCATGCGCTTCATCGGTGATGGCTCGGTCCGCACCAGAGAGCAGACCGCGGCCGCGCTCGCGTCCATGGAGCGGGGGTGGGACGAGCGTGGCTTCGGGATATTCGCCGTGGAGCTGCGCGAGACCGGGGAGCTGGCCGGTTGGGTTGGGCTGACGGTCCCCGGCTTCCTGCCCGAGGTGCTGCCGGCTGTGGAGATCGGTTGGCGGCTGGGACGGAATTTCTGGGGCCGGGGTATTGCCACTGAGGCAGCCGGACAGGCGCTGCGCTTCGGATTCGCCGAGGCGGGCCTGGATCGGATCATTAGCATCTGCCACGTCGATCACCACGCGTCCGCCCGCGTCATGACGAAGCTGGGCATGCGCCAGGAGCGGGAGACGGTAGTCCCGGCCCACGGGCAGCCGGTGCGAGTCCTGGCGATCACCCGAAGTGAATTCAATGTCATCCACGGTGGCTGATCTACGGGTCGACGCTTGGCGAAACACGTGTCCTATCTCGTTGAAGGTGGCGCGGCATGGCCCCCTGACCTGGGAGACGCCAACTTCGGTGAGACGCCGGACGACCGTCGTCTCAGCGAATCCGGCGTTTGATCATGGAATGGCCCTCTGGCGGGTGGTGCGGCATCCAGTTCGTCGCGGTGGCCCAGGATTCGGCGATCGTGATGACGAGGTCGACCACGGGGTCCTTGACGTCAGCGTAGGTGCCGGTCTCACTGACGGTGCCTGCGAGCACCCTTTTGAAGCGGGCGTAGGCGGGGACTGACTCGGGGTGTGCTCGGAACCAGTCGTGGAATAGCAGGGCGAGTCGCTCGTTGGGAGCGCCGTGGATGCGGACATGCAGGTTGATGTCCCCGTCCGCGTGCTCACGCCGTGTCTACAGTCTCTTCCTCCAGCGCTCCGGGACATCGTCGCATCCGGCCGGGACGTGGTCATGCCGATGGACGGATCGCTGGAATCCCCGCTCAGTCAAGGGCTGGTCGAAGCTGTCCTCGGCCTCCTGGAGATCCATGACGCCGGCTGCAGATCGAAGACCGGTTTGGCGGCCATGCCGGGGATCGCTGTGCTTCCGATGTGCTCGACATGCAGGGCCAGCGGCGCGAGTGCGGAGAGCAGCAGCCGTGGACGCCTTGCCTGGATTATTCGACTGGCCTCTTGACCCGTGTCGTTGATCATGGCGTGCGCCTCCCACCTTGACCTGGTGGTACGCCAAGTCATGGAGCTCGGATGCGTGATGTCGTCAGGGCGGCGGAGACGAGGCCGGTGCCGATGAGGCAGCCATCCAGCACGTCGGTGTCGTCCCGGGTCACAGCAGATGATCGGGGCGCAGCTCGCGGGTCTCTGTCGGGACGGTGGGGCGAGTCCGGCGTTCGCGACGCGACAACGCTGTGCGACGGGTTTCCCCGGTCGGCGTGCTCGGCAAGTGCCAGGACGGCCATTTCGAAGACCCCGGAGCCATAGCCTCAGCCCGCGCATCTTGTTCACCAGTCTCAGCAAGTTGGCGCGTCAGCTAGACAGGACAGCTCGGGGTGGCGCATCCATCGATCTGTGGAAATGATGTTGCGGCCCTGCTTCACCTGCTGGGACAGTCTCGGCATGCAGAAGCGCGCGGCGACGCTGAGCGATCTAGCACCTCTGGCGGCGTTGTTTCAGGCGATCAATCGTGCCGAGATCGGGCGAGTGGAGACCGATGAGGCCGACATGCGGCAAATTCTGACGGCACCAGGACTCGACCTCGGCCGATACAGCTGCGTGCACGAGCACGATGGTCAGCTCCTCGGCTTCGCCGCGCTCCACGCCGCACCGCATGTCGGCCAGCTCCGCGCGCACTTGGGAGTGTCGCCGACCGCCCCCGAAGCCTTGGCTGACACGCTGCTGCGGCAGATTGAGAACTGGGCGCAGCAGCACCCACCGTCCGGAACTCAGGTCCGGGTCGCCACCTCCGACGGTGACCGGCGTCGCCTCCACATGGTGCTTGAAGACGCGCTGGCCGGACACTGGAACCATCGCCGTCGGACGTTCGATGAGTTCTGGACCGACCAGCAGCAGCGGGGCGGCCACGATCCTGCTCTGTGGTGGATCGCCGAGATCGACGGAACCCCGGTAGCCTCGCTCATCGCACGCGCCCAACTCGACCGGGGTTGGATCGCCTGGCTCGGCATCGAGCAGCGTTTCCGCGGCCGAGGTCTGGGCCGCTTCCTCCTCCTCACCGCGTTCGCCGAGCTGCAAGAACGCGGCTACCCCATGGTTGGCGTCGATGTCGACAGCGCGAACGAGACCAACGCCTTGGGTGTTTACGAGGCGGTGGGCATGCGTGTCCTCGGCCAGGCCGACCAGTGGCGCCGAGACATCGGCCTTCGCAGACTCAGCCCCTCGCGCTGAGCGCATCACCCTGGAATGGCGTGAGTATCAGTCCTCGTCAGGACCAACTGTGACCGACTCTTTGAACCGGGACTAACCGGGCTCTCAGCAGTTCAAGAGCGTCAACCAGCAGTCACAGCGCGCAACCATGATCATGCGACAGGCCCGATGAGACATTCCCCCAGGTACGCCATGATCCATGAGACACCACCGTGCCCGACGTCTCATTCAAGTTGGCGCGCCGCAGATCAGAGTGTTGCCATCACGCCAACTCCATCGAGACCGGACAACACGGCTCCCGCACTTCGGACTTACTCGCCTGGTCGGCAACGCATGAACGGAGCAGACCCGGGGAGTGCGCGGTGAGCGACTCAGCAGGCATCGCGGGCGTCGACGCGGTCGTGGTGGTCACAGCGGTGCCGCTGTCCCGGAGGGCGCCGAGTTCGACGATGACGAGCTTGGGATCCATTTCAGCGGGCCGGTCAGCCGCGCCGTTCTCTCCGGGGTCGATGGGTACTTCGTGGCTCCGAGCCTCGACGGCATCTCGATGGCGATCAAGGGTCAGGCCCGTCTGCAGTTGGCGGGCGATGTCCGCGCCAGCGGTGTGAGGATCACCACAGGCATGGACGCCATCGAGCCGACGCTTTCAGCTGCCGACACACGGAACAATTGGAGCGACTCGAGAAAGGCGGGGTCGTGGAGCGGACGAGCGCCCTGCTGCACCGGCTCCGCCGCCTGCGCATCCGCTGGGAGATCCGTGACGACATCCATGAAGCCTTCATGGCCCTCGTGGCCGCTATCATCTGCTGGCGACACCTCGTCCGCTGATCTTTCTGTTAGGACCTTCAAGTCCTGAAGCGACGGCGCCGGAGGTGATGGCCCTGATCGAGCGTTCCGAGCGCTAGATCCTTCAGGTGAGCCTGACCAGAGGACATGAAGCGATAGTGATGCCCTCTGATGAGTTCACCTGGCTGAAGTCCGATGGCATCGACGACGCCCTCATCCAGCCCCACTCCGGCCACGCCGGCCGTACCTGAAACCTACGACGGCGTCATCGACCAGTTCCCCGCGTAGACGGGAATGACATCAACGGCACCGTAAAGGCTGCATTCACTTAGAGTAGTAAAAACATTACCGTGTGCTTGCATGTGCACTCCGCGCTGTGCTGACGTGGGGGCGTGACCTCATGTCAGGACCGGGTGGTTCACGAGCTGCGCACGCTGATGGATCAGGGCATCGCCGCCGAGCACCTCGGCGCCGCGATTTCCGCGGTCATCACGCCCTGGGTGCGTCACGACGCGCTGCGCCTGGTCGGCACCAGCCCGGCGACGGGGCTCGGGCAGGGCTCGTTCAGCTTCTGGCACCAGTACGAACGCGAGCTCGCCGCGACCCTGCTCGCGCACCGCCATACCCACGGCGATCCCTGCCGCCCTTCGTCCCTGGCGCGGCGGCAGGTACCGGTCGCGGTGGCAGGCACCGACGAGGGGGCGCGGCAGGCGTTCGCGGCCTGCGGCGCCTCCTGCGAGCTGCGGCTGCTCCTGCGCGACAGCCGCGGCGTGTGGGGACTGCTCGGGCTGGTACGCGCCTGCGACGCCCGCCCCTTCACCGGCGACGACCTGCACAAGGCGACGCTACTCGGCCCGGCGCTGGTGACCGCCTTGCGCCGGTACGTCACCGCGGGCCCGCTGGCACCCACCATGCCCGCGCTGCCCGCTGGGGTGATCGTCGTCGGCCCAGACCACTCGATCCGAACCGTGACGCCGCAGGCACAAGCGTGGCTCGACCGGCTACGTTGCCCCGATCGCCACGGCGCGCATGCCTGGCTGGCGGACACGTTCGTGACGGCCCTGGCGATCGACGCCGGCGAGCACGTCCGCAGCGCGGACGGCGCCAGGCCGCTCATCTGCGCCCCCGCGGCCCGCTACGGTCGCTGGCTCGCCGTCGAGGGCCAAGCCCTCGACGAGGACGGCACGGGCGACGTGGCCGTGGTCATCCAGTCGGCCACGGGCGGGCTGATGCTGCCCTCATTCTGCGACTGGTACGCGATCACGCCGCGCGAACGCCGCGTGCTGGAACTGCTCTGCCGGGGAGCCGCGCCGAAGCAGATCGCGCGGCTGCTCGACCTGTCCGCACACACGGTGAACGACCACCTGAAGGCGGTGTTCCGCAAGACCGGCGCGGCCGGCAGGGACGAGCTCATGGCCGCCTTCACCACCTGAACGCCATCCCCAACCCTGGGGGATGCCCGCCGCCTCCACGCAGCCCGTCACCCATCCGGCGCCCGCCATGGCGGTGGTCGTGGACGGCGTCGAGCACGACCCCCGCGACCTGTCGCGGTTCGACGGCCGTCCGCTGACCTAACTTCGGCGGCAGCTCCCTGTTCGTCACGCCCTTCTCCGACATCCCCACCCTCGTCCCCAGCGGCTGGAATGACCGCATCTCCTCCGTCTGGAACCTCGGCTGACCCCGCACCACCGCCCCAGCAGAGGGCTAGGCCAGTAGCGGGCCTGACCGCGCCGCAGGAGCAGGACGGCACACCACCTGCGCGCGGCCGGTCAGGCCCGCCCTGCCGCGTGTGCGCTGACCTGCCAGGCGGCCAGCTCGCCGCCCCGCCGCACCAGGATGCGATCAGCTCGGCGTGAGCGACGTCCACCCGATATCGAAAAGATGTGATCTTCGGTGTGTTGACGGTGTGTTATCAGCAGAGGCCGTCTACACCGTCCGTCTGCCGCTGTCCAGGGTCACCATCACCAGGGCACCGAGCCGGCCTCGCTGAAGAAGCCACCGGTCGGCCCGTCCGCGCCGAGCGTGGCCAGGCGCACCAAGATCGCGGCGCCCTGCGCGACCGTAAGGTATCCGCTGTGGTTGTTGATCTCCGTGTCGACGTAGCCGGGGTCGGCGGCGTTGATGAGGATGCCGTCCTTTCGCAGCTCATTGGCGTACTGCACGGTCAGCGCGTTCAGCGCGGTCTTGGAGGGCGTGTACGCGGCCGACGCCAGCAGACCGGCCAGCGGGCCGTCCGGGTCGCTGGCGATGGTCAGCGACCCGGCGGCGCTGCTGACGTTGACGATGCGCGGCGCCGGCGACCGCCGCAGCAGCGGGAGCATGGCATTGGTCACCGCGATCACCCCGAAGACGTTGGTTTCGAACACCGCCCGGACCATGTCCAGGTCGACGGAGCTGGGGACTTGATCGTGGGCGTCTTCGGGCGAGACCTGTCCGGAGCCGGTGATGCCGGCGTTGTTGATCAGCACGTCGAGGTGGCCGAAGCGCTCCTCTACCTGCTTCGCGGCCGCCCGGGCGGAGGCCTGGTCGGTGACGTCCAGAGTGACCGCGTGCGCGTCGCCGCCTGCCGCGCGTAGCGCCGCAGCGGCCTCCTCGCCACGCCGCAGGTCTCTGGCGCCGATCAGGACCGTCATGCCCAGCGCAGCGAGTTGCTCGGCAGCCGCCCGGCCGATCCCCTTGTTCGCCCCGGTAATCAGCGCGATCTTCTGGGGTGTGGTGTGCTCGCTCATGCCCAGCTCCTTGCTATGGGATGGTGTGTTCTTCGAAGAGCCTGTCTTCGGAACCCGAGACGAGACAGCCCGGCCACCTGTGACATGTGGACAGAAAGAATGACTGGGATCGTTGGCGGACAAACCCGGGACAAATCCGGCCGCCCGCCGGCCCAAGACCAGGTCGCTCATGGGCCGTCCCTGAAACACTCGATTCCGGGACGACCATCAGAGGCCCGGCGTTGGGCCAGCGAGTGGCGAATTCGTCTCGGGCCTCGCTCGGGCGGCACCACGGACCTTCGCCCACCTTCCTGCCCGCATGTCACAGATGGCCGGGCTGTCTCGTCTCGGGTCTCAGAGACAGACTCTGATCAGGAAGGTGATGGTCATGCGGGTGTTCGTGGCAGGTGGGACCGGGGTCCTGGGGCGGCGGCTGGTGCCGCAACTGGTGGAGCGTGGCCACGAGGTGACGGCGACGACGACGAGCGCGGCCAAGCTGGGTCTGCTGGAGCAGCTGGGAGCAGAGAGCGTCGTGATGGATGGGCTGGATGCGGTGGCGGTCGGTGAGGCGGTGGCGGCCGCCCGGCCGGACGTGATCGTGCACCAGATGACCGCGATTTCCGTGGCACACGCCGGTAAGCCCGATATGAAGCACATGGATCGGTGGTTCGCCGGCACCAACCGGCTGCGCACCGAGGGGACGGACCACCTGCTGGCCGCCGCCGAGGCGACCGGCGTCCCCCATTTCGTCGCACAGAGCTACGCCGCCTGGAACGGCATCCGCCAGGGCGGCTGGGTGAAGACCGAGCAGAACCCGGTGGACCCGATGACGGGGACGCCGGCGGAGCCTGGGATGACGGCGATCCGCCACGTCGAGGAGGTGGTCGTCAAGGCCGGCGGCGCGGTCCTGCGGTACGGCTGGTTCTACGGGCCGGGCGCCACCGACGACCTGGTCGAGCCCGTGCGCAAGCGGCAGTTCCCTGTCGTCGGGGACGGCGCCGGCTACTGCTCGTGGGTGCATCTGGACGACGCGGCGAGCGCTACCGTGCTGGCTGTGGAGCAGCAGGCGAGGGGCGTGTTCAACATCGTCGACGACGAACCGGCCCCGGCCGGCGAGTGGCTGCCCTACCTGGCCGCGTGCGCGGGAGCGAAGCGGCCGATGCGGATCGCCACGTGGCTGGCCCGGCCGCTGGCCGGGGAAGTGGCGGTGATGATGATGACCGAGGGGCGGGGCTTCTCCAACGCCAAGGCCAAGCGGGAGCTCGGCTGGGAGCTGCGCTACCCCTCCTGGCGGCAGGGCTTCAAGGAGGAGCTGGCGTGAGGCGGGTCGAGGAGTTCCAGGAGCTACGGCCGCTGCTGTTCTCGATCGCCTACCGGATCCTGGGCAGTGTGAGCGAGGCCGAGGACGCGGTCCAGGAGACCTGGCTGCGCTACGAGGCCTCCCCGACACAACCCGCCTCGACCAAGGCGTTCCTGTCGGCCACGGTGAGCCGGATCTCGATCGATGTGCTGCGCTCGGCCCGTGTCCGGCGGGAGGAATACGTCGGACCGTGGTTCCCCGAGCCGCTGCTGGCCGACCCCTATGAGGACCCGGCGCGGTCGGCGGAGCTGGCCGACTCGGTGTCGATGGCGGCCCTGTTGCTGCTCGAACGGCTCAGCCCGCTCGAACGCGCGGTCTTCGTGCTGCGGGAGGTGTTCGGGTTCGGCTTTGGTGAGGTCGCGTCGGCGGTGGGGCGGTCGGAGGCGGCGTGCCGCCAGCTCGCGGTGCGGGCCCGCCGCCACATGGACGCGGGACGCGCTCGGTACGAGACCGACCGCCGGGAGCGAGAAGAACTCGCCGAGCGATTCTTCGACGCCTTCCGGGAAGGCGACGTCGCCGGACTGCGAGAGCTCCTCGCCGCTGACGTTCAGATGGTCGGCGACAGCGGCGGCAAGGCCCCGCTATGGGGCAAGGGCGTCTTCGGCGCCGAGAACGTGGCCCGGGTGCTGGCCGCGATCGTCCCACCGTTCGTCCGGATCGGCGGCGTCGTGGAGCCGCACGAGGTGAACGGCCAGCCGGGCGCGATCTTCCGCGACCGGGACGGCAAGGTCGCCAACACCTTGACGTTCGACATCCTCGGCGGGCAGATCCAGACGATCCGCGCGGTGATCAACCCCGACAAGCTCGCGCACGTTGGTCCTGTGGCGGACGCCTGGGCGGTCCTCCGCGAGACGAACCAGGCTCGCCGGCCCACGGATTGACCGCAAGCAGGAGCCGGCTGTCCACAAACCAGTGCGGATGAGGACCTGCCGCATCAATGATCACGCGCTCGCTGCCCATGAGAAGTCCTGTCATCGTTGAGCATCACGGCGACCTCGGTGGGTTCGACACCGAACTGCTGACCAGGACCACGTGGCGGTGCTGCCCCGCCACCACCGACTGGCCGGCCGCGCCACCCTGGTGCCGGCCGGCCTCGACGGCGATCCGCTAGCCCGCTAGGCCGGTCCGGAAGGGCGAGCGGCCCGGAGGTGCGCGGCCCAGGGCAACTGATGCAACTGGTCGCCCTGGGCCAGATGGTCGCCGTGGTCCCGGAATCGGTGCGGCGCCACACGCGATCGGGCGTGGTGTGTGCCGCTGCTCGACGCGCCGAGGAGCTCGATCCTGCTTGCCTGGCCCGAGCGGACGCGGTCGCGGGCGGTGGCCGCGTTCGTCCGGGCAAGCATGGAGATCGCGGCCGCTGGTCCGGTGATTGAGACGGTGGCGGCTCCTGGAGTGCCTCGGCGAGCGTCTTCCAATCGAGTGTCTTCCGGGGTCTGGCCTTGAGCGTGGCAGGGCCAACGTTACGAAGACTGGCGCCTCCAGTGTGTCCCCTCGGAATTCGATGCTATTCGCCGTAAATTCCAGAGAATGGCCCTGTGAGCGAATTGCCGGTGATTGACATAGCGCCACTCCTCGGACGCGGTACGGCGGGCCCGGGCGACGAGGGTGATGAGAGTACGGCGAGCAAGGCGGACGTGGCCGCAGAGATCGGCGCGGCCTGCCAGGACAGCGGCTTCTTCTACATCAGCGGACACGGCGTTCCGCCCGAGCTGATCGCCCGGCTCGACACCGCCGCCAGGGCGTTCTTCGAGCTGCCGCTTGAGCTCAAGAACGAGATCTCGATGGACAAGGGCGGGCGGGCCTGGCGCGGCTTCTTCCCGGTGGGCGGCGAGCTCACCTCCGGCCGACCCGACCTCAAGGAAGGCGTGTACTTCGGTGCCGAACGCCCGCCGTCCGACCTGCCGCTGCACGGGCCGAACCTGTTTCCCGTCCAGGTGCCCGGCCTCCGCGCCGCCGTACTGGAATATCTCGACACGATGACCGCAGTAGCCCAGGCGGTGATGGGCGGCATCGCCCTGAGCCTGGACCTCGCCGAGGACTACTTCCACAGCGGCTACACCGCCGACCCCACCATCCTCTTCCGGATCTTTCACTATCCACCGGCCAAGCCCGACCCGGGCGAATGGGGCGTCGGCGAGCACACCGACTACGGCCTGCTCACCCTGCTCCTCCAGGACTCCAACGGCGGCCTCCAGGTGCACACGCCGCGCGGCTGGACCGACGCGCCGCCCGTCCCCGGCACGTTCGTCTGCAACATCGGCGACATGCTGGACAAGCTCACCGGCGGCCTCTACCGGTCGACACCGCACCGGGTGCGCAACCTCAGCGGGAACGAGCGGCTCAGCTTCCCGTTCTTCTTCGATCCCGGCTGGGACAGCGAGGTGCCGCCGCTGCCGTACACGGAAGGCGGGCGCGCCCGATGGGACGGCCAGGACCTGCGCGCCTTCACCGGCCCCTACGGCGAGTACCTGCTGTCCAAAGTCGCCAAGGTCTTCCCGCAACTCGGCGCCGACGTGCTCGACTGATCAGAGCAGTGGAGCCACCGCCTCGCACGTGAGCGACGCCAGGAGCCGCCTGAGCATGACAGGGTTCTGCCGCGCGCTGGCTGTGGTGAGGCGGATCGAGGACGAATTGGAAGAGGAGGCCGCCAAAGAAATCCGGTCGACATGTAGAGAACAGGTAGGCGGCTCCGACTTCCCCGTGAGCGGCGCCAGACGAGCGCCGGAAACGTAGGAGGCAGTCAGATGAGCAAGGTCACCTGTGACATGGCGATGTCCCTCGACGGCTTTGTGGCGGGACCGAACCAGAGCCTGGAGAACCCGTTCGGCAAGGGCGTGGGGGAGCGTCTGCACCGGTGGATGTTCGACGAGCCCGAGGTGCACGCCGCGGTGATCGAGGGCATCGCGGCGGCGGGTGCCTTCATCATGGGCCGTAACATGTTCGGCCCCAGCCGAGACGCCTGGGACATGGACTGGAATGGCTGGTGGGGCGACGAGCCGCCGTACCACGCGCCGGTCTTCGTCCTCACCCACCACTCGCGCGAGCAGTTGACCATGAAGGGCGGCACGACGTTCACCTTCGTCACCGACGGGATCGAGGCGGCACTGGCCCAGGCACGTGAGGCCGCCGGCGACCGCGACGTCGCCATCGCGGGCGGCGCGCGGACGGTGAACCAGTACCTGGCGGCAGGGCTCATCGACGAGCTGCGCCTGCATGTCGCGCCGGTGATCCTCGGCAGGGGCGAGCGGCTGTTCGACGGCGTGGGGGACACCACCCTCGAACCACTCGGCGAGGTGTCGGGCACCGGTCTCGTCACCCATCTGAGGTACCGCGTGATCCGGTAGCGGCCACCGCAGGTCAGGTGAGCGTCTCCACGTATGCGGCGGCCTCGTTCATGAGGCCGCGCCAGGTGTCTTCGTCGAGCTCGGGCAGTTCCACCCTTTCGCGCATGCGCCTGGTGCCCATCTCGAGGATCAGTGCGCGGTTCCCTCGGCCCTCGGAGTTTGGAGGAACCGAGAAGCCGCTGTGGGCAAGCCGTAGTGACCGAGATCCGCCGGCGCACGATTCCGTTCCGACACAAGGATGCGGCGTTCAGTAGGCCGAGGAATCGACAGCTGCGGCGGATGCTCCGTCCGATTCTCGGAAAAGATCAGTTCTGAGCATCGCGACGATCGTCACGCTGATCGGACATTGACAGGTGATCGCCAGGATGCCGGCCTGCGAAAGATCAGCTTGGGGTCGGACCGCGTCGCCGCACCAGTGGTAGGTACACCTCGTCGACGATCTCGACGAGGACGTCGTCGGGTGCGCTAGGGGCCCCGCGCACGACGAACTCGTTGCGCAGCAGAACCATGGCCACGGTGGCGACCCGTGGATGAAGTGCTTCGGGGGAAGCTTCACCGCGTGCGACCGCGCGCCCCAGGACGGTCAACCAGGAGGCGGCTGCGGCGTCGCTCGACTGTTCTTGCAGCTGCGCCAGGAGTTCCGACGCGCCGCCGGCCGCGGAGAGTAGTTCGCGCAGGATCGCGCCGAGGGGGGAGCTCCAGTGGCGGTTCGCCTGGCGTAGCACCTCGAGGACGTCGTCGCGCAGATTGCCGGTGTCGGGCGGTTGGAATGCCGTGGCCAGTTGCCGATAGGCGGCGATGCCGAGCATGAGGCGGTTTGGCCAGCGGCGGTAGATGGCGTTCTTGTTGGTGCCGGCACGGGTGGCGACCTTGTCCATGGTCAACCCGGCGTATCCGGATTCGGTGATTTCGTCCACCGCGGCGCGCAGGATCGCCTCCTCCAGGACGGCTCCGCGTCGCCGCGTCTGCCCAGCACCTGGCTGCCTCATCGGGTCCTCTGTCATGGCCCTTCCCGCAAGCGGTACCGATCGTACCCTCACATTCTGGTTGTCACACCTGCGTTTCGGCAATTAAGGTACGGCAAGTACCGTAGTTTCCCTCCTGGAAGAAGGCGCGACATGCGAGCCAAAGGCATCAGCTACGACACCGGCTTCGTCTACAACGGAGCGATCGGCCACAAGCTCTTCGACTCGGAGCTGGTCAAGCGCGAGCTGCGCATCATCCGTGATGACCTGCACTGCACTGCCGTCCGCGTCATGGGTGGCGATCCGGAACGGTTGGAGCTCGCGGCGGCCCACGCCGCCGACCTCGGCCTCGAGGTCTGGTTCTCTCCCTACCCTCTGGAACTGACCACCGACGAGATGCTGTCGCTGTTCGCCGACTGCGCCGCGCGCGCTGAAAGGCTCAGGCGGCGGGGAGCCGAGATCGTGTTCGTCACCGGCGCCGAGCACTGCCTGATGAACAAGGGATTCCTGCCCGGCGACAGCCTCGACGAGCGGGTCGAGTCGCTGAGCCGACCAGATCGCGTGCGCGAGCAGATCGGCGAGATCAGCGCACGTGTCAACGACTTTCTCGGCAGGGCCGTGGCAGTCGTCCGTGAGCACTTCGGCGGCAAGGTGACCTACGCCTCCGTACCGCTGGAGCGTGTCGACTGGACACCCTTCGACATCGTGTCCGTGGATCTCTACCGGTCGGCCGAGATCGCCGACCGCTTCACCGACGGCGTCCGTCACCTCGTCGCGCAGGGAAAGCCGGTCGCGATCACCGAGTTCGGCGCGGCCGGTTACCAGGGGGCCGGTGAGCGGGGCGCGCACGGTCTGGAGATCGTCGAGTACGACAGGGACACCCGTGCGCCTGTTCGGTTGAAGGGCGAGTACGCCCGTGACGAGGCCGGTCAGGCCGCGTATCTGCGCGAGCTGCTGGAGGCGTTCGAGGCCGGCGGCATCGACAGCACCTTCGTGTTCACCTTCGCGCTGTACGACCACCTGCACCGCCCCGACGGCGACCCCCGCGAGGACCTGGACCTGGCCAGCTACGGCATCGTCAAGGTCTACGAGGGCCGCCTCGGCGCCACCTACCCCGACATGCCATGGGAACCCAAGGCCGCGTTCGCCGCCCTCGCCGACTTCTACCGGGAGCACTGAGACAGCGAAAGCAGTCTTGAGCGGGTCGTGGCCCTCGTGCATCCGCTGTCGAGCACCTGGTGAACCCCGCTGCGGACCTGCCGGCAGAGGGTGGCGCAACCACCAGGAGCCCTGTCTGCAGCGACCCACGCTGATCGCGGTCACGGTCGCCTCCCGACCGAGGCGTCTGTGGAGAGCGGACAGCGGTGGTCTTCCCACGCGTCGACGCCAGGGCGCGCCCCAGACCCGATCGGGCCCATGAGGTGAGAACCGGACTCCAGGATCTAGCTGTGTTAGAGTAAAGATCGCAAGATCTTCGGATTCGGCAGTGGGAACTCTGAGGGAGGTGAGGTTGATGACCGTCGTGAAGATGGCTGCTGTCCGCGGCACCCGGTTCATCCTCACGTCCCGGGCCCTCGGCTGACCTTCTCTGCGGCAGCCCGCTCAACGCGGGCGTAATGTGCCGCCGTCTTCGCCGGGGCCCCACAACAAAGGGTTCCACACTGTTGTATTCCAACTCTTCTCCCGGCGGCGGTTTGTCCGCCTACGGCTGGGACGAAACGTTCGAGAAGTCCTTCGCATCCCACCACGCCGCGGGTCTCGTCCCCGCACGCGTCATCGGCGTCCACCGCGGCGGTGAATGTGATGTCATCACCGAGTCCGGCCCGCTACGGGCCGGCACCTCGCTGGTAGGCGCATCGGATCCGGTGTCGTCTCCGTGTACCGGAGACTGGGCCGTCCTGCGCACGGGCCGCGACCCCGAGCTGACGGCGCTGCTGCCGCGCCGCAGCGTCATCGTCCGCTCGTCGGCATCGCGTTCCTCGTACGGCCAGGCGCTGGCCGCCAACGTCGACACGGCCGCCCTGGTCGTCTCTCTCGGGACCCCGCTGAACCCGAGTCGCATCGAGCGGCTGCTGGCCCTGGTCTGGGAGAGCGGCGCGTACCCAGTGATCGTGCTGACCAAGGCCGACCAGTCGGCCGATCCCGGCCATGCCGTGGCCGAGGTGGCTCAACTGGCTCCCGGAGTGGAGGTCATCGTCGCCAGCGCCACCACCGGTCAGGGGCTGGATGCGGTCATGGCCGTACTCGTCGGCACGATGGTCCTGCTCGGCCCGTCCGGAGCGGGCAAGTCGACCCTGGGCAACGCACTGCTGGGCTCCGGCGTATTGGAGACCGGCGCCGTGCGAGCCCAAGACGGCAAAGGACGCCACACAACGGTCCGCCGCGAGCTGATTCCGCTGCCGAACGGCGGCGTCCTCATCGACACCCCAGGCCTTCGCGGGATCGGCCTGTTCGACGCCGACGACGGCCTCCAGCAGGTCTTCGCCGACATCGAGCAGTTCGCCCAGGAGTGCCGTTTCAGCGACTGCGGCCACGACTCCGAACCCGGCTGCTCGGTTCAGGCAGCGATCGCCTCAGGCGAGCTGAGCGAGCGCCGCCTGGACAGCTACCGCAAGCTCCAGCGCGAGAACGCGTGGGCGACCTCCCGAAGCGACGCACGGCTACGCGCCCAACGCGAGGATCACAAGAAGGCCATCACCCGATTCCTGCGTGAGACCTACGCCTTCCGCGAGCGTCAGGGACGGACGTGAGCGAACCGGCCGCGGAGTGTGCTGCTTCCCGGCCTGCGCTTCACCACACCACAGCCATCTTCACGACCACCGAAGGAATACCCACCACCATGTCCCACACCTGGCACGCTCGGCCCGAAACCGCGCAGGACATCCCCGCGATCCGCGAGGTCAACCTCGCCGCCTTCCCCACCCCTCTGGAGGCCGACCTCGTCGAGGCGCTGCGCGTCGATCCGGCGTGGCTGTCCGGCCTGTCCATCGTGGCAGCGGACGCCGATGGCACCATCGCCGGATACGCCCTGCTCACCCGCTGCCACGTGGATGACGTCCCCGCCCTGGCCCTCGGCCCCTGCGCCGTCTCGCCGCGCTACCAGAAGCAGGGTGCGGGCTCAGCCGCGATCCGCGCCGGCCTCGAGGCCGCCCGCGCCATGGGGGAGAACCTCGTCCTCGTGCTCGGCCACCCCGAGTACTACCCGCGGTTCGGCTTCACGCCGGCCTCCGGCTACGGGATCCGCCCGTCCTTCGAGGTGCCCGACGAGGCGATGATGGCGCTCGTGTTCGATGACGCCCTGCCCGTGCCGAGCGGCACCATCGTCTACCCGGCGCCGTTCGGCGTCTGATCATGCGGTCTGCCCGGGCCGGACACGGTTCCCGTCCCGGGCAGACCCTCCTGGCGAAAGTCCGCTGACAACGCTCAGGACCCGGGCAGTATCCCGCGAACCGCTCGCTGCTCCTTTCGCCCCGGCATTCTCCGCGGCCGCGCGCTAAAGCTGAGCGGTTCCCGTAGGTCGCCCCATGGAGATCCGCTGGTAGGACCTCATCGGGGTGCGCTCTCCTGCGGCGAAGTCGACGTGGATCAGGCCGAAGGGACCACGGTGGCCGCCGAGGCGCTTCACCACCGGCGGACAGATCTTGGTGCAATCGCACCACCGGCGGCCCCTGACTTCATGTTCCTGCACGAAGCACTCCCGGGTGACGTGATGGAGGGTTGCCGGAACATTGATTCGAAAGCTCCGGAGGCCTGTGAATGGGACTCGCCGAAGGCACCTCCACCCTGGCGCCCGCACAAATACGTAAAACGGCGACCGTCACCGTCGGCCTGCTCATGGGCGTCTGGGTGATCGACTACGTCGATCGGGTGATGATGGCCGTCGCGTTGCCGTTCATCGGCGAGGAATTCGCGCTCACCAAGACCGAGCAAGGCTGGCTGATCACCGCCTTCTCCCTGGTCTATCTGCTGTGCCAGGTGCCGGGTGGCATCCTCGCCGACAAGTTCGGCGCCCGCCGCCAACTCATGGTCTCTCTGTTGCTCTGGTCGGTCTTCACCGCCCTCACCGGTATCGCCTGGGGTCTGGCATCCCTCCTCGTCATCCGTGCTCTCTTCGGCGTCGGCCAGGGCCTCTTTCCCGGCGCATCCTTCAAGGCCATCGCGGAACGCACCACCCCCGCCGTCCGCGCCACCGCCGCCGGTGCCATGCTCGCCTCCAACCAGCTCGGTGCCGGCGTGGCCCCGCTCATCGTCGCGCCGCTCATCCTCGCCCTCGGCTGGCGCCACACCTTCTGGGTCACCGCCGCCGCCGGCGTCGCCATCGGCGTTCTGCTCTGGAAGCTGCTGCCCAAGGCGCTGCCCGCCCACCTCAACGGCTCCGACGTCGTTCGGGACAAGGGGACCAGCCTCGGCTCCGTCATGCGCTCGCCATCGGTCTGGAAGTTCGCCGCCCTCTTCTGCACCACCAACATGCTCGGCTACGGCTTGATCACTTGGGTGCCCAGCTACCTGCTGGAGGAGCGCGGCATCTCCCTTATCAACACCGGCGTCATGTCCGCCATCCCCGGCCTGGTCGCGTGCGCGACCGTCTTCCTCGGCGGCTGGCTGTTCGACCGCTTCTTCCACGACAGAGCCCGGCTCTACGTCATCCCCCTGCTCCTGGTCACCGCCGTGCTCCTGGTGCTCATGCTGATGGCCGACTCCGCTGTCGGGTTCACCGTCTACCAGACCCTCGCCATGGGCGTGGCGGGCCTTTCCTCGATGGGCATCCTCGGCATGCCCGTGCGCGCCCTGCCGCCCGCAGTCATCGGATCCGGCATGAGCGTCGTCAACGTCGGCGGTCAGATCGCCGGCGTCCTCGCCCCCGTCCTCATGGGCTTCCTGGTCGACAAGTTCTCCTACACCGCTGCTTTCGGCCTGCTCATCGCCACCACCGTCCTCGGCGCGCTGATCGCGTTGATCGTGCCCCAGCGCCCTGAGCAGTTCAGCCTCGGAACGAAGGAACTCGCGTGACGACATACGATCTGGTCCTCGCCCGCGGCCGGGTCATCGACCCCGAGACCGGTCTGGACGCCGTACGCGACGTCGGCGTCAACGGCGGGGTCATCCAGGCCGTCTCCGACCAGTCGCTCGACGGCGTCACCACCGTCGACGCGACCGGCCTCGTCGTCAGTCCGGGCTTCATCGACCTGCACAGCCACAGCATGGACGTCGCCGGCCACCGCCTGCAGGCGCTCGACGGCGTCACTACCGTCCTGGAACTCGAGGCCGGCGCCTACCCGGTCGCCGCCGCCTACCGCAGGGCCGAGATCGAGGGCAGGCCCCTCAACTACGGCTTCGCCACCTCTTGGGCCGTGGCCCGTATGGCCGTCCTCCTCGGCCTCGACGCCAGCGGCGACCTGAGGAATGACTTCCTCGCCAACATCGGCCGCGAGGAATGGCAGCGCGCCGCTCCACGAAATGTCGTCGACCGCATCGTCGGCATGCTGGAGCGCGACCTCGGCGACGGCGCGCTCGGCATCGGCATCCTCGTCGGCTACGCGCCCCGCGTCGATCCCTCCGAGTACCTCGCCGTGGCCGCCCTCGCCGCCCGCGTCGGGCTGCCCACCTTTACCCACGCCCGCGAACTTGTCGAGATGGACCCCACCACTCCCGTCGACGGCGCCGAGGAGATCGTCCGCGCTGCCGCCGAGACCGGCGCGCACATGCACTACTGCCACGTCAACAGCACCTCCATCCGCCATGTCGACCGCGTGCTCGGCCTGGTGGAGAAGGTTCGTGCCGAAGGCTCGCGCGTCACCACCGAGGCCTACCCCTACGGCGCGGGCATGACCGGCGTCGGTGCGGCCTTCCTCGCCCCGGAACTCCTCCACCGGCGCGGGCTGACCCCGCACTCCATCGGCCTGCTCGGTGCCGAGGGCCGTATCCCCGACGCCGACACCCTGCGTCGGGTCCGCGAGAGCGAACCCGGCTCGGCGGCTTTCGTCCACCTGCTCGACGAGGATGACCCCGCCCAGTTCGACTACATCCAGCGGGCCCTCACCTTCACCGACGCCGCTGTCGCCACCGACGCCGTACCCCTCCTGTGGCGCTCGGGGGCGCCCGACCCGTTCTCTTGGCCGCTCGGGCCCGACGCCGTCACCCACCCCCGTACGGCCGGCACCTACGGCCGGACGCTGCGCAGGCTCGTCCGGCAGAACGGCGTCCTGTCGCTGCCCGAGGCTGTGCGCCGGTGCACGCTCATCCCCGCCGACGTGGTGGGCTCGGGTGTCCCGGCGATGCGGCGCAAGGGCCGTGTTCAGGCGGGCTGCGACGCCGACCTTACCGTCTTCGACCCCGAGACCGTCAGCGACCGTGCCACCTACACCGAGACGGTCAGGCATTCCTCCGGTTTCGTCCACGTCCTTGTCGGCGGCCAGTTCGTGGTCCGCGACGAGTATCTGTTGCCGACCGCCCTGCCCGGGCGCGCTGTCAGAGCCTGATGCCTGGACCGGGTCGTCTGGCTGACGGCCCAGACCGCTGTTTCGGGGCCGGGGCCGCAACTCGGGACGAGGACGCCGATACCGACCGCGCACGACCGCAGGCGTCCCGGAGTCCGCGAAGAGTCCGCGAGGGCGTCACCGACCAGTGATAGCGCGCTCGCGTGCCGGACCCGCGAGCGGTCCAGCGTGAACCCTGTTAGGCAGCCGTGCGGGTGCAGGTGACGTCTTGGTCAGGCAGGACACCGTCGGCCAGGTGGCGGTCAACCTTGGTGTTGACGCAGGTGTTTTCCGCTGCGATGTAGACAGTGTGACGGTAGGCGCCGGTCAGCGTGATCATGCGAGAGCCGGTCAGCGCACGATGCATGGCCTGCTGGCCTGGGTAGGGGGTCACCGGGTCGCCCTCGGCACCGATGATCGCTGGCGCCCAGCGTCACCCGCCGCCTGGTCCACCACTTCGCCACCACACCCGAACCCCACCGGCGCCGGCCCGCCGAGCTCGCCCAGCTCACCAGCCAGGAGACCACCGTGCTCCGCCTGGTCGGCCAGGGCCTCACCAACCAGCAGATCGCCACCCGCCTGAACATCGCCCAGGCCACCGTCAAATCACACCTGGGCCGCGTCATGACCAAACTCCGCCTGTCCAGCCGCGCCCAAGCCGTTGATATCGCGTACGAGACCGGCCTGATCATCCCCGGAACCAGCCACCCTGATACGGCAGTCGTAGATCGTGATCTTGCCGCGGGTGGAGGTCCGTGACGCATGGCATCAGAAGAAGGATGCTTCCTGGTCACACGGCTACCGAGTGGCACGCAAGAGCTGCGATCACTGCTTTCCTCTCTGGACTGATGCGCAGGGGTGCGGACCGGCAAGCGCGAAGCGGACCGCGCCTCAGTAGGCCGTGGCCCGGTCGGGTTCCGGGACAGGTTCGGTCGCACGGTCCTGCCTGTGGCCGCCTGCGGTGGGCCGCGGGCGGATCGGCCACCACATGGCCCGGCCGAGGAGTGCGGCAAGGGCGGGGACCAGCACCAGCGACACGACGAGCGCGGAGAGCATGATGCCGAGCGTCATCGCGAAGGCCAGCTGCTCGTTGCCCGGGGACGTGATGAGGCTGGCGAAGGAGGCGGCCAGTACCACGCCGGCCGTCGCGATGGCCGGTGTCGTGTGCTGTAAGGCGCGGGCCACGGCGGCGCGAGCCGTACCCGGTCGCCGCATCTCCTCCCGGATCCGGTCGGTGATCAGGATGTTGTAGTCGGTGCCCAGCGCCACGACGAACAGGAACAGCACCAGCGGGAGGGCGAAGCTGACGCCCGGCTTGCCGAGAACGTGCTGGAACAGCAGGGTGGCGGCACCGAGGGTGGCGGCGAAGCCGAGCCCGACGGAGAGCATCAGGATCACCGGTGCGAGCAGGCTGCGCAGGAGCAGCAGGAGGATCAGCGCGATCAGCGCGGCCGCGACCGGGAACACGATCGTGAGGTCGTGATCGACGGCGGCCGACATGTCGGCGATGATCGCCGGCGTCCCGCCCACGTGTGCCGACGTCCCGGCAGGCGTGTGCTGGGCGACCGCTGCCCGGATCGGTCCTGAGGCCAGGTCGCGGGCCTGCTGGCTCTGCGGGTCCGCGGTCGGGTAGAGATCGATCCGGGCAGCACGGTGGTCCTTGTTCAGGACGGTCCGTGCGACCTGGCCCACGCCCTTGACCTGGGTGAGCGCACGGGAGAGACCGTCGAGCCGGTCGGCTGTGAGGGTGCCGCCGTTGGTGGCGGTGACGAAGACGCTCGTCGGGTCCGACACGCCGGCCGGCAGCGTGCGGGAGATCTCGGCCGCGGTGGCCGCGGCGGGGGTCTGGGCACCGGAGCCGCCCTGCCCGTAGTCCATGCGGATGCCGATCAACCCGGCGGCCAGCGCGGCAAGCAGGGCGACGGAGGCGGTCAGCATCATCAGCGGTCGTCGCGTGACCAGGGCGCCCAGGCGGGCGGCACGACCCTCGCGCGGCTCGCCGTGCAAGGCCGCCCGGGAGGGCCAGAACATCTTGCGCCCGGCGGCCGCGAGCAGCGCCGGCAGCAGGGTGAGGCTGCCGAGCAGCATCACCAGGACCGCGACAGCGATCGCGGGGCCCATCGAGCGGAACTGCCCGAAGGTCGCCACGCCCAGTGTGGCGAACGCGGCCACGATGGTCAGCGCCGCCGAGGTGATCGCGGTGCCCACCCGGCCGGAGACCTGCGCGGCCACCTCGCGGGCGGACTGCTCGGGCCTGGCCCGCAGCTGCTCGCGGAAGCGGAACAGCAGGAACAGCAGGTAGTCGATGCCGATGCCGAACAGAACCACGTTGATCAGCCCCGGGGTACTCGCGTCGAGCTTGAGCCCGGTGAGCATCGCGGCACCCGCGACGGCTCCCGCCGCCACGAAGCCGATCATGGCGACCGAGAGCAGCGGCAGCAGGGCCGCCAGCACGCTACGAAACACCAGCACGTTGAGCAGGATGATGAGCCCCATGATGAGGCCGCTCCCGACCGTCGTGGCGGTCTTGCGGGAATCGACGGTGTCGACGGTGTCGGCGAGAGCACCGGTGAAACCGGTACGCATCCCCGCCTGGGAGAACTGCGTCCGGGCGGCCTCCCGGAAGGTCCGGTAGACGCCCTGGACCCCCTTGTCCGCACGATTCCCGATCAGCTCGACGGAGAGCAGTTCGAAACTCCGGTCGGGCGCCGTCATCGCCGGGGCGATCCGGGGCGTCTGGGAGCGGTCCGGGATCAGGAACTGCTGCGGGCCGTCGTCTTCCCTGGGCATGATCACCCGGCGCTTGCCCAACGTCGCCGCCTCGGCCTCGACCCGCTTCTGGTCGGCGGCGCTGAGAGCCTTGCCGTCGGACCGCGCGACGAGCACCGTCACCGTGGTGGCGTCGGGGTTGACCCCGAACCGCTCCTTGGCGATGTGCAGCGCGGCGGCCGAGTCGTAGCTCCGGGGCAGGAAGTCCCCGGCCTGGTTCTGGGTGACGCGGTCGAACAGCGTCGGGGTCAGGGCGCTCAGCACGACACCCAGCACCGCCCAGAGGGCGATGACCTTCCACGGGCGTCTGGTGGAGTATCCGGTCAGGGCGCGGATCACGATGTCCTCCGGCGGACGGACTTGAATGCGGACGTCTGCCGGGGGCTCCCGGCCGGTATCCAGACCATCAGTCCGAGAGGCGGCAAACCTCCTGGCAGCGGATGATCCGGACCGGGGGCCTGGATCCTCCCCCCGGCCCGCGACCAGGACCCTGGTCCTGGTCCTGGTCCTGGTCCCGATCCGGATACGGGTTCGCCGACCGCCGCCGCCGGTGCTGCCACTGCGGCTGCTGTGCAACCCTGGTCCGGGGGTCAAAAGGCCGGATACAGGGGGAACAGACATGCCCAGGAGCCGACACGTCGGGCCTGGCGATGCCCGGGAGCTGCCGCACATCGACAGCGCCGAGCCGCCGTGGACTCGTAACGACGCGCTCGTGACCGGCGGGGCGTGCGTGATGAACCTGCTCAGCTACGCGTTCTTCAACGCCCCCGACGGCCGGCACGCCGTGAGCGTGGCAGGGTTCCTCTTCGTCGCACTGGCAGCCCTGCCGCTGCTCGCCCGGCGCCGCCACCCGGTGGCGGCGCTCGCGGCCATCCTGGTACTCGATGCGACGGCCACCCTGACCGTGCCGCTGCCCACGCACTTCGGTGCCGTCCTGGTGGTCGCGCTGTACTCGGTCGCCAGGGCCTGCCCCGGCCGGGTGACGGCAGTCGCGGCCGCCGCGACGGTGTCGCTGACGCTGCTGAGCCAGAGCAACGGCCGCATTCCGCCCTGGCAGGACGCCGTTCTCCCGCCCCTCACCACCCTGATCGTCGTCGGCACCGCCATGGCGGTCAACCGCTGGCAGCGGGAGGTGGCGGCCAACCGCAGGCTCCTTGCCGACCGTGCGGTGGCCGACGAACGCCGCCGCATCGCACGGGAGTTGCACGACATCGTGGCCCACCACATCACCACCATGCAGCTGATGGCCGGCGGAGCGCGGGCCAACATCGCCGAACCTGAGGTGGTCCGGGACGCCCTGGTCACTCTGGAGGCCTCCGGGCGGCTCGCGCTGCGCGAGATGCGCCAGCTCCTCGACGTACTGCGGGACGGCGACGAACCGGAGGCCGTCCCGTCGCAGCCCCAGCCAGGCGCCGACGACCTCGGCCGCCTGGTGGCCGAGTCCCGCCTTGCCGGGCTGCCGACCGAGTTCAGCGTCCACGGGCCGCGGCGCCCATTGCCGCCGACCGTCGGCCTCACGGTGTTCAGGATCGCCCAAGAGGCGCTCACCAACGCCCGCAAGCACGCGGGGCCCGCCCGCGCGTCCGTACAGCTGACGTACGGTCAGGATCGGGTCACCGTCGAGGTGCGGGACGACGGCGGGGGCACGCCGCCGCAGGAAGGGGCGCCGACGGTGGGCGCCGGCGGATACGGCCTGATCGGCATGCGCGAGCGCGTCGCCCTGCACGGCGGCACCCTCACCGCCGGCCCGCAGGCCGGCGGGGGGTTCGCCGTGGTGGCCGACCTGCCGCTGACCACGGACGAGGCGGACGAGGCAGCCGTTCAGCACGAGGGGGCGCGCCGATGACCGGGACCGGGCCGACGCCGCCGATCAGGGTGCTGATCGTGGACGACCAGCTGCTGGTACGGCGCGGACTGTCGCTGATTCTCTCCCCCGACCCGTCCTTCGAGGTGGTGGGAGAGGCCGAGAACGGCGCGCAGGCCGTCACTCTCGCCCGCCGGCTGCGCCCCGACGTCGTGGTGATGGACATCCGGATGCCCGTCCTCGACGGGGTCGGCGCGACCAAGGAACTCGCCGCCACCGTGCCCGGCTCCCGGGTCCTGGCCCTCAGCACCTTCGACATGGACGAGTACGTCGTGGGCGCCCTGCGCGCCGGAGCCTACGGGTTCCTGCCCAAGGACAGCTCCCCGGAGGACCTGAGCGCGGCGATCCGCACCGTCCACGCCGGCGAGGCCGCCGTCGCCCCGCGCCTGCTCACCCGGCTGATCTCCACCTACGTACGGGCACCTCACGGTACGCGGCCGACCCCCACAGGCCTGGGTGAACTCACGCCCCGCGAGGTCGAGGTGTGGCGTCTGATGGCCACCGGCCTCGACAACACTGAGATCTCCCGTGTCCTCGACATCAGCCTCTCCACCGTCAAGAACTACATCACCAGCATCTTCGACAAGCTTTCCGTCCGCGACCGCGCCCAGGCGGTCATCGTGGCCTACGAATCGGGCCTGGTCACTGCCCGCGTGGCAGCCGGGGACCCGCCCGGCGACGGGCACACCGGATAGCGGGGACCGGTGCGCTCACTTCCCGCACAGGGTGGTGTCGAGAAGGGCCAGGACATCGAGGGCTCTGCTTGGCGGGTGCGCCGTCGGCGGTGACCGCGCGGCCGTCCTCGGTAGCACCGGTGCGCGTCCGGTGGCCGGGGATGTCACTCGCTGCTCCACGCCCGCACCGCGACCATCCGCCGACTCGTCCAGACGCTACCGGTCCTCCACGGGATGATCAGTCGGTCGGTGAGATGCCGCAGAGTGCGTTGTCGATCAGGCGGGCAGTGGCTTGGCCCTGCTCTCGCGTGCCGGGGTAGGTGGTGCGTGAGACGATCACGCTGGTGCGGCCGTCCTGGGTGACGGCGTTGTCGGTGATGAACCCGGGTGTGCCGCCGGGGTGCGACCAGGCCGTGACCCCGCAGCTCAGTTGCTGCTTGGCCATGCCCAGGCCGAACTCCCTGCCGGGCGCGCCGATGGGAACCGTGGTCGTCATCTTCTTCAGCTGTTGCGGCGGCAGTAGCTTCCCGCCCAGCAGCGCACGCCAGAACCTGCTCAGGTCGCCGGTGGTGGTGACGGCCTCGCCCGCCGCGCCGGCCCAGCCGAGACTGAGCAGGGTGGCGCGGAACGGCCGGGAGGTCTTGGCGTCCTGGGTGTAGCTCTGTACGTGCGGCTTGGGCAGGAGCGGGGAGTCGCCGGGCAACGTCGTGTTCCGCAGCCGCAGCGGCGTGATGATCCGGCGCTCCACCTCCTTGCGCCAGGAGTTCCCGGTGGCCCGCTCGATGACCAGCCCGGCCAAGAGGTAGTTGATGTTCGAATAGCTCCAGCGGGAGCCGGGGGCGAAGAGCGGGCGGTGGCCGACGCTGAGAGCCACCAGCCGCCGCGGGTTCATGCGCAGGAACCGGTAGGTGCGGTAGCCCCGCTCCGTGCGCATCTTCTTCTCGATGTCGCCCACGGAGTCATACAGGCCGCTGGTGTGCTGGAGCAGGTGTCTGATGGTGATCGCGCGCCCGTCGTTGCCGTTGCCGCGCACCAGCCCGGGAAGCCACCGTTCGACGCTGTCGTCAAGGGACAGGCGGCCCTCCGCCTCCAACTGCAAGATCACAGTAGCGACGAAGGTCTTGGTGTTGCTGCCCATCCGGAAGTGCCCGTCGAGCGGGATCGGCACGTTGCGGCCCCGCACCGCCGTACCGCTCGCCGCGGCCAGGTCACCGCCGGGTGAGACCACCCGCGCCTGTACTCCCAGCGTGCCGGCGGCGCGGATCGCATCCAGATCCGCCTGCAAGGCCGCCCGATCGTATCCGGACGACGATGCGTGAGCCGGACCCACCGCCAGCGCACCGACGGACGCGGCCACGGCCGCTGACGTCACGACCGCATGGAAACGACACCAGCCCACACTCTTCATAATCATTCTTTGCCTCCCGGCAGATTCGATGCTGCCCACCATGGGTGTCTGGTGGAGTATCCGGTCAGGGCGCGGATCATGATGTCCTCCGGCGGACGGACTTGAATACGAACGTCTGCCGGGGGCTCCCGCCCGATATCCAGACCATCACCCCGAGAGGCGGCAAACCTCCTGGCAGCGGATGATCCGGACCGGGGCCCTGGATCCTTCCCCCGGCCCAAGACCAGGACCTTGGTCCTGGGCCTGTCCCGATCCGGATACGGCTCCGCTGACTGCCGCCGCCGGTGCTGCCACCCGGTGGCGGCGCTCACCGCCGTCCTTGGTACTCGATTCGACGGCACCCTGACCGTGCCGCGGCCCAGGCACTCGCCACCACGGCGAACCCCCGTCGGCCTGCGGGCCGGCGGTAAGGGTGCCGCCGTGCAGGGCGACGCGCTCGCGCATGCCGATCAGGCCATATCCGCCGGCGCCCGCCCCTTCCTGCGGCGGTCGTTCAGCTTTCTGGCCCAGACTGGAGCGGCTCAGCCCAGGTAGAAGTCCCTGCGAGCGGCCACGAACGCCTCGATCGTTTGAGCAGGTACGCCCGTCACGCGTTCGACGTCGTCGGACGCGCGGTCGTAACGGTTCTCGCGGTGCAGTCGGGCCATGGTGGCGATGTGCTGTTCGGTGTGCGGAGGCAGGCCCGCCTTCGCGAGCACCTCGGCCCGCCACCGGTCCAGCGGCACGTCCACGTACGACACCGGACGCCCCAACGCCCGTGAGAACTCCTCGGCCATCTCCGTCATGTCGACCGTGCGTGGCCCGGTCAGTTCGTAGACGTGCCCAACATGCGGAGCCGGGTCGCGGAGCACGATGGCGACCACCCGGGCGACGTCGTCCATGGCGACCGGTGATGTGCGCCCGGTGCCGAACGGCAGCGCGATCGTGCCGTTCTCCCGGATCGACTGCGCCGCCAGCGTGGTGAACAGCGGATTGTCCAGGAACGACGTCGGCCGGATGTGCACCACCGGCAGGCTCGACCAGTCGAGTACCTGCTCGGCCAGCCAGTGCAGCCGCTGCTGGTGCGACTCCGCGGTGCTGGTGGCGGTCATCTGCGACACCGTCATCTGTGACATGCCGACCAAGCCGGCCAGTTCCCCGTGCTCCCGCGCCACGGTTGCCACCACGGTCGCCGCCAGCAGATGGTCCGGCGAGACGGGCATCGCGAAATACATCCGCCCGACGCCCTCCAGCGCGGCCGCGACGCTCTCGGGTCGGGTGAGATCGCCGACGACCACCTCAGCCCCGAGTGCACGCAACTCAGCCGCACGATCATCGTCGCGGCGGACCATCGCGCGCACCGGCACGTCCTGCGCGCGCAGTAGGTCGAGGACTGCGCGGCCCACGCCACCGGCCCCCGCGATGAGAACAAGGTCGCTGGCAACCATCGGTCGGTCTCCCCCTGGGTAGCTGAGTATCCGAGTGCGTCTGTGATCACACGTGCTGATGGCGTGTGAAGTAATCGCGGCACGTGCGGCCGAGTGACGGGACCGGACGCGCAGACCACGAACCAACACGTGTGCCCGGCAGCAGGATCGGCTCCTTCAGCAGGTGTACCCGCGCCCGAACGTCGCGACCAGGGCGAACACCCCTTGTTCGGGTCATCGGAGCGGCAAGCACGTGACTCACCCCCGAACGCCCGGACCGAATCCCGACCTGGCGGCGGGCAATGGTCACTGGCTGTGGCCTGCAACGCTCTACTTTGTGGGCGAACGGCTAGACCGAACGCGGAGCCCGAGCCCGCAAGACGATCAACCACGCCGGGGGATCGCCCGCCGCTCCCGCCACGCCGCCGTCCTGCAGCGGCTGGGGCAGAACTTGGCGTCCACCCGCCAACGAAGTCGCTCGTCTTGATGACCAGCGGGCGGTGCGCCGGGCGGGCTGGTGAGTGAGGGCAGGCCGGAGGAAGCCGACGGCTTCCTGTGACAGCATTCCGCCATGGAGCATGACGAACTGATCGAATTACGGCGCGAGATCCACCGGCACCCCGAGCTGGCCGGAGCGGAGCGACGTACCGCGGCCCTGGTCGCGGATGCCCTGCGTGAGGCGGGCCTGCATGTCCGTACGGGCGTGGGCGGGCACGGCGTGGTGGCGATCCTGGACACCGGGGACGGGCCGGCGATCGGCTACCGGGCCGACATGGACGCGGTCGCCGTACCAGGTGGGGCGGCTCACCTGTGCGGGCACGACGTGCACACCGCGATCGGCGTGGGCGTCGCGCGGGCCCTCGCGAGCGAGCAGACCTCAGGCCGGACGGTCTTCTTCTTCCAGCCCGCCGAGGAGACCTGTGAGGGCGCCCGCGCCATGATCGGCGACGGGGCCCTGGATCCGGTCCCGCCGCGGGAGGTCTACGCGCTGCACAGCGCGCCGTTGCCCGCCGGGACGTTCGCGGTCGCGCCGGAGTTCGGGCATCCGGGCCAGGACATTTTCCGGATCGAGGGTCTGTCGCCCGAGGAGGCGCGGCGGTTCGAGAGCCTGATCGCGGGCCTGTCGACGGTGATCCCGCCGACCAGCCGTGACGAACTCGCCCGACTGGTGGAGGACATGCAGACCCCCGGCGGCCCGCTGACAAGCTTCGTCTACGCCCAGGTCCACCGCGAGGGGGACGCGGTGCAGGGCTGGGTACGGGCCTGGCCCGACAGCCGCTACGAGGAGATCCGGTCGCTGCTCCACTCGCAGGCCGGGCCACGCGTGCGGTTCATCGAACGCTTCCCGGCCACGATCAACTCACCGGAACACGCGCTGGCCGGCGCGCGTCACCTGAACGCCACGCTCCTCCACGCGCCCTATCCCTTCAACGGGGAGGACTTCGCGCTGTTCCTGGAGCGGGCGCCGGGAGCGATGTTCTTCTTCGGAGTGGGTGAGCAGGGGACACCGCACACTCCCGACTTCGCGGTGGACGAGAGCGCCATCGGTCTCGGCGTCGACGCGATGACCGGATTCCTGCGCACCCGCAGCGAGCAACTCTCTTTCTCCTCCACTGCGTGAGGTCATGATGTAAGGCCATGTCTTGATTGGCGATCTTTCATTGCATGGATCGTGGAAGCGTTCATGGATCGGCTGGTCCCGGACGAGCTGGGGGAGTTGTTCCAGCGGGTAGTGCCCGCGTCTCCGGTTCGGCCGCAGGCAGGTGGCGGCAGACGCGCCGGGTCGTCGAGCGGACGGTTTCCTGGCTGGCTGGCCACCGCCGCTACGAACGCCGAGCCGATCACTTCGGATCCTTTCGAGCGCGTGCTCGGCCTCATCGGCCGCCTGCGGGGTCACCGGCCGGGCCCGCCGAGGACCAGCCACAGAACCCGGCCCGGATCAGCACCGCCGCTGACCTCTCGCTGCCCGCGTCGCCAGCATGGGTGGCTCAGATTTCCTTGATGAAGACGATGGCGTCGATCTGGTCGGTGGTGGCCGGATCGAGGGGCAAGTACGTGTGGTCGGCCGGGACGCGGGGCGTCAGCTTCCGGTCGAGGGCCGCGGCGAGGCGTCCGGGATCGATGACGACGCGGGCGTGGGGGAGGGTGGACAGGAGCCCTTCGAGGGTGTCGGGATGGGGGGACGTCGGAGCCGCGGGCGCCGAAAGTGGTGGCGGCGAAGCCGTACTGGTCGCCGAGGCGGGTGCCGATGATGGCGCCCGCGCTCCACCACTGGAGCGGCAGGCCGGCGAACTGCAGGTGACTCTTGTCGCGCTGCAGGTGGCGGTTGTGGGCGAAGGCGAGAGTGGGGCCGCGACGGGCCTCGCGGCGGACGACGGCGTCGAGGTTGTCGGCCATCATCACATCGCGCAGGCACATCAGCGCGCCGACGCGGGTGGCTGCGGGGTCGGCCATGCCGGCGTGGTAGCGCAGGAGCCCGGCGGCGGTGCGGCCGTACAGGTCGGCGCGCCACCAGTCGTCGGGGGAGGTGGCCGCCGTCAGGTGGGGGGCGTGGGCGGTGAGCAGCGCGCGCAGGTCGTCGGCGATCAGGCGCAGTTCCTTGGCCTCTGGGGTGCGGCCGACGGACTGGGTGGCATCCATGATGGTGGCCGGGTTGGTCCAGCGCGCGTCGGGGCCGATCAGCTCGTCGAGGGTCTCGCGACTCGAGGCCAGGTCGAGGTGGGCGGCGAGGTAGTCGTGCAGTGCGGTCAGGGCGGGGCGGGGGCTGGCGGCGCCGGTGATCTCCAGTGGGCCGTCGAATCCGTGGAAGTGGAGCCGATCGTGCGGGGGACGCCCCTCGTTGTAGGCGCGCATCCAGCGCAGGAGCTCGCGGTTGCCGGATGAGGCGCCGAAGCCGTGGCTGAAGCCGCGGCTCATCGCGTCGTCGAGAGTTCCGATGCCGTCGGTGACGTACGCGTCGGCGGCCAGGGCCGACAGGCAGTCGCTCTCCATGGTGATCGAGCGGTAGCCCTCGTGCTCGACGAGATGGCGGCAGAGCTCGTTGCGGAGCTCGAGGAAGGCTTCGACGCCGTGGGTGGGCTCGCCGAGGCCGAGTAGGCGGGTGGCGGGGGACAGGAGCGCGGTGAGGGCGTCGCCGGTGAAGGGACGGGCGGCGTCCCGGATCAAGGCCGTCATACCTTCAACGGTATCGTTGGACCCTTCGTGTAAACTTTGACGTCATTCCCGATTACTGACGAGGACGTACCTTCAAAATGCGGTTGCGGCCCATCGATCTGGCCCGCGAGCACGGCCTGTCCACGCAGGCGGTGCGCAACTACGAGGAGGCGGGATTCCTGCCGCCGGCCGAGCGCTCGCCGCACGGCTACCGCGTCTACGCTCCGCGCCACGCGGCGGCGTTGCGGACGTTCCTGGCGTTGATCCCCGCGCACGGCCACGCGACCGCGGGGGCGATCATGCGGGCCGTGAACGGCGGCGCGGTCGAGGAGGCGCTGCGGCTGATCGACGAGAGCCACGCGCAGCTGGCCGGCGACCGGCGCACGCTGGAGGCCGTGGAACGGGCGCTGCGCGACCTGGCGCCGCCGCGTGAGCTGGAGCCGGGTGTGACGTTCATCGGTCCGCTGGCGCGCAGGCTCGGCATCCGGCCGGCGACGTTGCGCAAATGGGAGCGGGCCGGGCTGATCGTGCCCCGGCGCGACCCGCGCACCGGCTACCGCGTCTACACCTCCGCCGACGTGCGCGACGTGCTGCTGGCCCACCAGCTGCGGCGGGGCGGGCACGGGCTGGAGCAGATCGCGCGGGTGCTGGAGCGGGTGCGGGCGGCGGGCGGACCGGAGCCGCTGCAGGCGACGCTGCGGGAGTGGCGCGACCGGCTGACGGCTCGGGGTCTGGCGATGCTGGCGGGCGCGGCCGCGCTCGACACCTATCTGGAGACGCCATAGCGCCTGACGGCTGTTCCGCGACCAGCGCGCTGATCACCCGCCGGGATCGAGGCCGGTGTGCCGTCCGGGGTCGGGATCCTCGCCACGGGATGGAACGCCGTGCTCTAATCCGATCATGATGGGTCACATCGGGATCAACGTTCCCGATCTGCGCGCGGCCAAGGCGTACTACGACCGGGTCATGCCGCTGCTGGGCATGGAGGAGTTCTTCAGCGCGGCGGACGAGTTCGCCTACCGGCCGGCCAACGGCAAACCCGGCACTTTCCTGTTCTTCTATCCCGCCCGGGAGGAGGGTGGCTACTCCCGGCACCGTAGCGGCCTGCAGCACCTGGCCTTCATGGTCAAGACGCGTACCGCCGTTCGCGCCGCGCACGCGCTGGCCGTCGAGCTGGGCGCGCCGGTGCTGCATGAGCCCCAGGAGTTCCCGCAGTACCCGCCGCCCTACTACGCCACGTTCTGGCTCGACCCCTTCGGGATCATGCTGGAGGCCGTCTGCCACCACGCCCGTGACTGATGACCGGGTCAGCCGGACGATCAGCCGAGGACGAGCGGGAGTTTCGCGGCCAGCTCGCCCAGTGCGGCCTTCTCCGCGTCGGTCGGGGCACGCCCGCGGTGAGGACCTCGTCGCGGGTGCTGACCCGCAGGCCCGGGTCGGCGAGTCCGGCGGCGCGGCCGGCGGCGGAGCCGACGTCGTCGAGGTGGAACTTGAGCAGCCGAGGCTCCCGGTAAGCGGCGGCCAGCCGGACGATCAGCGCGTCGAGCGGGTCGTCTCCGGTCGGCGGCGTTTCGGCGACGTCCCAGTAGGTCACCGCGTCCCGGGTCGGTTCCGTTTCGGCGGGGGTCACGAGGGTGATCAGCACGTCCTGAGCATCGATGACCAGATGACACACCAGGTCCCGCACGAGCCAGCCGTTACAGCCGGACGGCTGGGCGAAGTCCTCGTCCGGGAGTTCGGCGACCGCCGCGCGCAACGCCGTCCAAGAGCGAGAGAAGAGATCCACATCGGCAAGGTAGTGCGGTGCCGCGACAGCGGACAAGCAGCCGGCACTCCCACCACGGTGATCAGCAGCTATCCCACCCTGCGGCCCGTTTCCGCCGTACCCCGGTCGCACCCCAAGAAGCCTGGATGTGGACGAGCTTGATCTGCGTAAGCGCCGGGCGAAGGTGCGGCGTAAGGGCGGCGCGGTCGACGTCATCGTCTGACGCACGGCCACCACTCGGCTCTTGCCCCGTCTGCTGGACGGCCGCCGCACCGGCCCGCCTTTCTCACCGATCGCCGCGCCCGTATCGAGCTGCCGCCCGGCGACCTCGATCCGGACTCCAGGCGGGCGCGGCTGTCGTATCGCCGCTCGGCCGAGGTGTTCGAGGCCGCGACCGCCGGGCTTGGCAGTGAGCCGTGGACGTTGCATCAGCTGCGCCACAGCGCCCTCACCCATGCCGCCGAGGACGGCGCGAACACCTCCACGCTGCTGGCCTACTCCGGCCACACCTCGGTGGCGTTGCTGGTCCGTTATACCCGGAGGCGCTGGCGCGCCGGCAGGAAGGCCGGGATCCGGCCGCGCGGCGCCGCAGGTGAGGCTCCGGGCGTCAGCTGCGGGCAGTGTTCAGGGTGGCGTCGTCGTCGGTGGTGGCGTCGGTGATGTGGCAGGCGCCGGAGGCTCGGAAGGGTTCAGCGAGCTGGGCCAGGTAGCCGGTGGGGTAGTTCGGCTTGGCTGCCATGCCGAGCTGGTCGGAGGAGAAACGGCGGGTGGGGTCGTAGGAGAAGGTGCCGAGCAGGTGGTCCCAGATCAGTGTGAACAGGCCGAAGTTGACGTCGCCGATGCCGGCCCACTTCAAGTGGTGGAAGCGGTGACCCTCGTTGAGGGCGAGCACGTACTTGAGGGCGCCGATGCGGTAGTCGGCGTTGGAGTGCTGTAGCAGCAGCTGGACGGCGACGGTGACGGCCAGGGCGGAAGCGACGTCGAGGGGCAGTCCGATGAGGATGAGCGGGGCGACGCCGGCGCTCATCTCCAGAGTTTGGTGCAGGGGATGCTTCATCAGGCCGTTGAAGCCGTAGAAGCGCTTGATGGAGTGGTGGACGGCGTGGAAGCGCCACAACACGCCGACCTTGTGGCTGGCGTAGTGGGTCAGCGTGGTGCCGAGGTCGGCGATCAAGATGGCGGCCAGGACCTGCACCGCGAAGGGCCAGGAGTGCGGCCACAGGTCGGCGACGGTGACGGCGGCGGCCAGCAGCGGGATGATCCCCACGCTGACGAGCAGCAGCAGTTCGTTGACGCCGGCATGGGCGACGTCACGGCCGCCGTCACCGGCCGGGCTGTTCCACTCCCGCTCATACGGCAGAGCGTGCTCGGCGGCGAACGAGCAGCCGATCGCTGCCAGCAGCAGGGCGACCAGCCACAGCTTGGAGGCGCCAGCGGCGGCCAGGGTGATGGCGGCGCCGTTGACGCCCAGCAGCATGAACGGCACGTAGCCGTAGCGGACAACTGATTTCAGCATGCTCATCAGCGTCGCGGCCGGGCCGGGTCTGAGGCTTGGATGGATCCGCTGACCTTCCTCAGGCGAGGTCAGGTGTGACCGGAGGGTTCCCGCACGGTGGGGAGCAGGTGCGAAGGAGCCAGGCCGAACATCTCGTGGCAGACGCGGGTCAGGTGGGAGCTGTCGGCGAAGCCGGCGCCATGCGCCGCCTGGGTGAGACTCGCGCCGTCGCGGGCCAGCTCGGCGGCGCGCCGCAGCCGCGCCCAGCGGAGGTAAGCCGGGAAGGGCAAGGCGAGCTCGGCGGCGAACAGGTGACCCAGGCGGCTGGCCGACAGGCTCACCATGCCGGCCAGATCGGTGAGCCGGACCGGTCCGGCCAGCAACGCCGGCAGGAACTCCAGGGCCTGCCGCAGCGCCGGATGGTGCGGGCCTGCGGCGGGGGCGGTCCAGCGGCGCAAGAGCGCGGCCGGGTCCATGGCGGCCGGGTCCAAGACCGTGCCCGCCGTGCCGCGAGCGGCGGGCAGCAGGGCGTGGGCGGCGGCCACCCAGCCGTCCACCCGGTCGCGGTGCGGCCCGGTCAGAGCGGTGAGCAGGTGGCGGCCCGCGCCGCTGCCCGGATCGAGATAGAGCATGCCGACCCGCGCGCCGGGGCTGCCGCACACGGTGTGACTGGCCCGGGGCGGGATGATCGCCGCCTGCACCTGGCGGCGGGTGCGGTGGGCGTCGGCCAGCTCCACCGTCCCGGCGGCCACGATGAGGACCTGGAGGGCGGCGTGCGCGTGCGGCTCGGTGACCCCGACGGCGCCGGTGAAGGCGAGCCAGCCCGGCTGCAGCGTGGTCGTCCCCTGCCACCCGGTCGGCGTCGTGCGGATCGTCATGGGGCGGCGACCGCGGACCTGGAGGTGGGCGCGGCGGGGATGACGGCACAGTATGTGCCGCCGGTGCTCTGCTGCGGCGGCTCGCTCGCGCGCTCGACGGTGACGTGGCCCATGCCGTGGCGGGCCGGCAGGTCGGTGGAGGCGAAGTGCCCACCGACCCGCGCCACCAGCGCCATCCGCCCGCGATCGCGCGCGATGCGGGCCACATCCAAGGCGCTCAGCCAGCTGAGCAGCATGCGTGCCATCATCGCGTTGATCACCGCGGCTGTACAGGAGTCTTGCAGGAAGATGCCGTGGGGCGTATCGGTGAAGTGCCGCTGCGACCACGTCTGCTGCCGGTCGTCGATCCCAGGCTCGCTGAGCAATTGGAAGCGGATCGGCGGCGCCAGGCGGTAATCCACCGAGATCACCACCGCGCCGGAGCCGTCGGCGATCCGAGCGGCCCGCGGGTGTTCGGTGTCCAGGTCGCCGAAGACCATTCCGCCGCCGTGCAGCCAGACGACGGCGCCTTGTGCCTGGTGCGGGCGATAGATCCGCACCGCTACATCAGGATCGGCGGGCACCGTCCGGTCCTCGATCTCCACTCCCGTCGTGTCCGATGCCGGCCTCGCGGCGGCACGCTCGGCGACGTTCTTGCGTGCGTCGGTGACCGGGTCGGTCAGGTCGGTTTGCGGGAGAAACGGGATGAACGCTTCCAGTCCGGGATCCATGTCGGCCATCCTCCCGGTTACCGCTCCCGAGATCATGCGCCAACCGTCGGGCATCCCGCCCAGATGACGCACCGATCGGCGCATGTCCTCCTGCCATGGAGGCACCGGCGGTACGGCTGTCGCACCTGGGTTCGCAAGTCGACGGTTCTACGGCACGCTGATGCGCCGACGGTGGATCTCCTCGCGCTCGCCAGGGCCTCGGGGGGTTGGAAGGAGAACCAGCGGTAGAGGGTGATCCCGCCGCTGACTGCGTGGGATGGTCGTCTATGCATCGCGGGAGGGGACGGCTTGCTGGACGATGAGGGCGGCGGCGAGGCACATGGCTCCAGCGACCGCCATTCCGGATGAGGGACCGAGAGCTGCCATCACCCCGGTGGCAGCGGCCAGAGTGACAGTTTCAAGGCTCATCCGCGTCGTGCTGAACAGCGCGGCGCCCGCCCCTCCGCGCTGGGAGGGCACGTAGTGGAGCGCTTGCCCGTCCGGGACGCCTTCGGTCAGCCCAAGACAGAGCCCGATAACCCCGGCCGCGACGAGAAGGGCGGCAGGATGGTTGGTCACCTGGAGGATGACGGCGGTGACTGCGCAGGCGAACAGGGCGGTTGTGACCAGCTGCCGTGCCAGCTGCGCGCCGTTCCACGCGGATGAGGCCGGTGGCGCTGGCTGCAGCGACGAGGATCAGTCCACCAGGCCCCCACCACGGGACCCCGGTCCCGAAGCCCATCCCGAGAGCGGTCACCACGGCGGCGACGGTCACCCCGAAGAGGACAGCGCCGGCAAGGTCGAAGTCATCGGACACGTCGGGGCTGCGAAGGCCCGGAAGCCCGAGCGTGGCCAAGGCCGCGATGGCGGCGACAGCCCCCGGCGCGACGAAGACGAGTGGCCAACCTCCGATGGCCATGAGGGCCTGGGCGACGATCGGTCCCAGCGCCAGGCTGCTGCCCAGCACGGCGCCCGCGTAGCCGTACACCCGACGCCGCTCCTCCGGCGGGTACACGGCCAAGACCATCGACGATCCACCGGCGGCGCCCATCGCCGCCCCGACGCCGGCGACCGCGCGAAGTGCCACCAGAGACAACAGGTTGGGAGCGAGGACGGACAAGAGCCCGGTGGCCGCGACAACGACATTGCCGACGGCGAAAAAGCGGGTACGGGCCATGCGATCCGCTGTCACCCCCGCGAGCAGGAGGGCTGCGGCGAACAGCCCGTTGTACGCGAGGACGATCCACGGACCCAGCGCCGACGCACCGGGCAGCTGCGCGGTCACATCAGGGACAGCTGCTGTAGCACCGGTGATGGCGAGTGGGAACACCGCATCAGAGACGAGGGCAGCGAAAAGGACACGCCGACGTTGACGAGAAGACAAGGCGAACATGGGTGCGCTCCGGAACAAGGGAAATCCGAGCGCCACGAAGGCGCTCCTGGCCAAGGGGTCAGGAGCGACGGCGAGAACTGGGGTTTTGCGCCGCCGCTCTCAGCGACGGCGCACCTTGTCTGTTTTCGGCACGGGCACACGCTAGCAGCCGGCCTGTGCCGCCTCCCGCACCGACGCCATCAGCCGGGCCGGCGTCGTCACCCCAGGCAGCAGCACCCGCCGCTCTCCCACCACCCGGCCGCCGCTTCGAACAATCCCTTCGGCCCGTCCCCGGTCGTCCACGCACGCGCGTCCACCCACTCGCGCAGCTCATCAGCCACCTCAGCGAAGTCCCGCCAGCCCTCGATGTGCTGAATCTCCCCGGCGTGCGTGCGATCTGTGCCGTCCCGCTTCCCGTACGGCTTCAGACACGACGCGTCGTCGATCCCCAACTGCTCGGCCAGGTATGCGGCGACCTGCGCAGGGGTCTGCCGTGGATCAGGCAGGAAGCACCCGCAAAACCGTGCGCTGGTCAGCTGGACGGCGAACTCGAGCCGGTTGTGCCGGTGGAGGGCAAGCGGCGGGCGCTCTGTCCGCATCGTCCAAGAAGAAGAACCGCATCAGTTCCGCCCCGCGACGGCGGCCCCGGAGCCCGGTCAGCGCCACGGCTCTTCGGGGGTGACGGTTCGCCGGTTGTGGTGATCCAACAGCCTGGACAGCAGCTCGGTCAACGCCTGTCGCTCCTCGGGTGACAGCGGAGCCAGCAGTTCGTCCTGGCATTCGGCCAGCCGCTTCTCCAGTCGCCGCAGCTGACGCTTGCCCGCTGAGGTCAGCGAGATGATGTTGCGCCGCCGGTCGGAGGGGTCCGGGGCGCGCTCGACCAGTCCGCGATCGGCGAGCTCGTTGACCGTCGCGACCATGTCGCTGACGTGGATGCCACTGCGGCGGCCCAGCGCGGCCTGACTGGCCGGGCCGAACTCCTCCAGCGTCGCCAGCAGGCGGTAGTGGTAGCCGCGGGCGCCGACGGACGAGAACCCGTCGCCCACCAGGCGGTGCGCGTGGTTGGCGATCTGGCCGAGCAGCCAGCTGGGCAGGCCCTCCCACCTGGCGGGCGTCTCCTCTGATGCCACATGTTCTGCGCGCTGGGCACCCTCGACGGCGAGCACACCATCGCCTTCCACACCAACACCGAGGCGAAGAGCTGGGACCTCCTCTTCAAGATCGTTGAAGCGGAGCTCGGGCGCTCCGACACGCCCGGCTGGATCACTCGGGATCTGGGTGAGCCGTCCTGAGTTCCCGGCGTAGCCGGGCCGGGTCGACTTCGGTCACGGCCGTCTTCCCGTCCAGCTCCCAACCCTTCCCGTACGCCGCGGCGAAGGCTTCCTCGCCCAGCGCGGCCCGCCCTCGGCGGGTGAGCTCGCGAACCTGCCGATCAGTGCGGTCGTGAGCGCCGCGCAGCCGGGAGGCGGCGCCGAGCAGGACGGCCGACTCGTGATGCCGCCCGTACGCCTCGGCGAGCGCGGCCGCGTTCACCGCCACCAGCGACAGGATCGGCAGGTCCCGAGCCTCCAGCGCCGCCGCGTACGCCTCCTCCAGCGCCTTTTCGGCACCGGCCAGGTCGCCCGTCTCCAGACAGAGCGAGGCCCGTACGCTGCCGACCAGCGTCCGCGCGTGGTCACCGGGGAACGTGGTGTCGCCGTGCAGACCCCGTTCGGCGTCGTCGAGCAGTTCCCGCGCCCGGTCCAGGTCGCCGAGCCGCACCCGGAAGACGGCCTCCCACGCGTCGACCAGGGCCGGCATCTCCGGCGAGTTCGCGCGCAGCGCCCGCTCCCGGGCCGAGTCGATCACTGCGATCGTCAGGTCGGTGTCGCCGCGCCGCAGGTGCAGGTCGATCCAGCGCAGGTCGAGGAACACCTCGTCGCTGAGGTTGAGCGAGCCGAACTCGCCGGCCAGCGACCGGGCCTCGCGCAGGTCGGCCAGCGCGCCGTCGAGGTCGTCGTCGTACTGCCGCAGCTGGGCGCGCATCGGCAGCGCGGTGGCCTGGCCCCAGCGGTCGCCGGCCTGCCGGAAGCAGGCCAGGGCCGCCTCCACGTCGGGACGCATGGTGTCGAGCTCGCCCGCGTTCTCGGCGAACTGGGCCCGGAACATGCGGGCCAGTCCGGACAACCAGACGACGTCGCCGTCGGCCAGGCGCTCGATGATCGCGAACGCGGTCTCCTCCTCCTGTAGAAACAGGAGCGTGGGCGCGGTGAGCGCGCCGTAGGGGCCCGGCAGCTGCGGGTAGGCGAGCAGCCGGTCGGCCAGCTCGCGCATCTGCGCCTGGTCGTCCGCGGCCTTCTCGGCGATCCTCCCCGGCCAGGTGTCGACCCGGTCGATCAAGGAGATCACCTGAGCGCAGTCGCGGTCGGGCGTCGGCTCGCCGCCGGGCACCGCCAGTGCCTCGCGCAGCCAGTAGGCCGCGTCGGCGTGCCGGCCGAACATGTGCCAGTACCAGGTCAGGTTCAGCGCGAGTGCGACCGCGCCGGGGGCGTCGCCGGTGTCGCACCGCCGGCGCAGGGCGGCCAGCGCGTTGTCGTACTCGGCGCTGATGACTCGCATGGCCTCCAGCTGGCCGGGCCCGCGCAGCTGCGGGTCGTACCGGGCCATCAGCTCGGCGAAGTAGCCGGCGGCCAGGTCGCGGACGGTGCCGAGGTCGCCCGTCTCGGCCAGGCGGTCGATGCCGTACTCGCGCAGCGTCTCCAGCACGCGGTAGCGGCCCGGGTCGGGCGCGAGCTGCAGCAGCGACCGGTCGACCAGGCTCGCGAGCAGCTCGGGGAGCTCGGCGGCCGGTACGGCGGTGCCGGCGCAGACCGCGGTGGCCGAGGTCGGCGTGACGCCGCCGGGCAGGATCGAGACGCGTTCGGCGACCGTGCGCTCGTGCTCGCTCAGCAGCTCCCAGCTCCAGGCGATGACCGCGCGCAGCGTGCGGTGCCGGGGCAGCGCGGTGCGGCTGCCGGTGGACAGCAGCCGGAACCGGTCGGACAGGCCGTCGGCCAGCTCGGGCAGCGACAGCGTCCGTAGCCGGGCCGCGGCCAGCTCCAGCGCCAGCGGCATCCCGTCCAGGCTGCGGACCACCCGCCGGACCTCGGGCAGCGTCGTCTCGTCCACGTCGAAGCCCGGGCGCACGGCCGCGGCCCGCTCGGTGAACAGGCGTACCGACGCCGCCCGCCGGGCCTGCTCGACGCCGTCGTCCAGCCCGGGCAGCGCGAGCGGGCCGAGCGGCACCAACGCCTCGCCGTCGACCGCGAGGGGTTCGCGGCTGGTGGCCAGCACGCGCAGCCCGGAGCAGCGGGACAGCAGTGCGGAGACCAGGTGGGCCACGGCGTCGATCAGGTGCTCGCAGTTGTCGACCAGCAGCAGGCTCTCCCGGCCGCCGAGCTGGTCGACGAGTACGTCCAGCTCGTCGCCCTCGACCCGCATCCGGGCCTCGAACATCGCGCCGCCGCGCAGCCCGATCCCGGCGAGCACGGCCGCGCCGACCTTGGCCGGCTCGGTGACCGAGGCGAGGTCGATCATCCAGGCGCCGTCGCGGTACTCGTGGCGGTGGCGGCGGGCGGCCTCGACGGCGAGGCGCGTCTTGCCGGCGCCGCCGGGACCGAGCACGGTGACCAGGCGCCCGGCGGCGAGCAGCGTGTCGATCCGGGCGAGGTCGTCGTCGCGCCCGATGAAGCTGGTCAGCGGCGCGGGCAGGTTACTCGGCCTGGTCTGCGTGGCGTCGGCGGCCGGGGCGGGCCGCTCGGCGCGCAGCAGGCGCAGGTGGCGCTCGTGCAGGGCGGCGCCCGGGTCGGTGCCGAGGACGTCGGCCAGGGTTTCGCGGATCCGCTCGTACAGGGCCAGGGCCTCGGCCTGGCGCCCCTGGGCGGCGAGCGCGTCCATGAGCAGCGCGGCCGCCCGCTCGTGGACGGGGTGCTCGGCGAGCAGGGCCGCCAGGCGGGCGGCGGCCGCGTCGGCACGGCCCAGGGACAGCTCGGCGACGGCCTCGACCGAGGCGTGGGCCAGCCGGGTCGCGGCGGCGGGCGCCACCGCGGCGACGAGCGTGGGCTCGGCGCCGGGACGGTCGCCCCACAGCGCCACGGCCTCGCCGAGCACGGCCGCCGCGGCCTGCGGGTCGCCGGCGCGCAGGCGGTCACGGCCGACGGCGGCGAGCTGCTCGAACCGCAGCGCGTCCACGTCGGCCGCGTCCACGTCCAGCCGGTAGCCGCCCGCGACCTGCGCGACGTCGCCGGCCGAGCCGAGAGTCCGGCGCAGCCGCGAGACGAGGGCCTGCAGGGCGTGGGCGGGGCCGGCCGGCGGGTCCTCGGCCCAGATCGCGTCGACCAGGACGCTCTGGTCGACCGCGCGCCCGCCGGCGAGCGCCAGCCGTACGACCAGACCCCGCAACCGCGCACCCGGAACGGGCAGGGCGACGTCACCGCGAGACGCCTGAAAGGCGCCGAGCAGCGTGACGCGAAGCCGCGCATCCCCGTCCATCTCCCGATCCTCGCGCACGCACCTTCGAGTCCCCAAATCACGGCAGGGCTCTGGCTTTCCCCGTGCTCAAGGGCACCGCTGGACGGGAGTGTCAGCGCCATGTGCCCCCATGTCAGCGCCGTGTGTGCCCCGTGTGAGCGGCCCGCTTCAGTCTTTGCATGCCTGAAGAGCGAGCTTCGGAAGGGGAAGTTTTCGTGCATGACGTAGTGATCGTGGGTGCCGGCCCGGTTGGTCTGTTCCTTGCCTGCGAGCTTGGCCTCGCGGGCTGCTCTGTCCTGGTGCTCGAGCGGGAGCCGGAGCCCCGCTCCCCGTGGAAGGCGGACCCGCTCGGGATGCGGGGCCTGTCCGCCGTGTCGGTCGAGGCGTTCTACCGCCGTGGGATGCTGTACCCGCTGCTGAAGGCGTCGGGCGTCAACGACGATCCCGGCGCGAACCCCGACGCGGACGAGCCGGCACCCCCTCGTGGCGTGGGCCACTTCGCCGGCATGATGCTCGATCCGGCCAAGGTCGACGTCGCCGCCCTGCCGTTCCGGCTTCCCAGCCCGGCAATGGAGGGCGTGATGACGAACCTCGAAGCGGTCGAGACGGTGCTGGCCGAGCGGGCATCCATGCTCGGCGTGGAGGTCAGGCGCGGCGTCACGGTCTCGGCCATCGCGCAGAACGATGAGAGCGTGGTCGCGCGAGCCGGCGAGCACGAGTACGCGGCACGCTGGGTCGTCGGCTGCGATGGCGGACGCAGCGCGGTGCGCAAGCTCGCGGGCTTCGGCTTCCTCGGCACCGAGCCGCAGTTCACCGGCTACGTCGTGCTCGCCACCATCGCCGATCCCGAGAAGCTGAGCCCTGGGTTCAATCTGACGCCGACGGGCATGTACCTGCGGATGCCCGCGAAAGGGCACCTCGGCATGCTGGAGTTCGACGGCGGCGCGTTCGGTCGCTCGCAGCGGCCGACTCGCGAGCACCTCCAGGCGGTTCTGCGCCGTGTATCCGGCACCGACGTCACGCTGAGCGACGTCCATCTCGCCTCGAGCTTCACCGATCGGGCGATGCAGACGACGACCTACCGGCAGGGACGTGTCCTGCTCGCGGGCGACGCCGCTCACATCCACTCGCCTCTCGGGGCGCAGGGACTCAACCTCGGCATCGGCGACGCCATGAACCTGGGATGGAAGCTCGCGGCGACCGTGCACGGGTACGCGCCGGATGGGCTTGTCGACACCTACACCCGCGAGCGCCATCCGATCGGCGCATGGGTGCTCGACTGGACGCGCGCCCAGGCGGCTGCCATGAAGCCGGATCCGCATGCCCAGGCGATCCAAGGAGTGATCCGCGACCTGCTCGGAACCCGTGACGGAACGACCTACGTGTTCGACAAGGTATCGGGATCGTCGATCCGCCACGATCTTGGTAGCGAGCGGCCGCTGGTCGGCCGCAACGCCCCGGACCTTCGTCTTGAGGACGGCACTCGCCTCGGCGACCTGATGCAGGATGGACGAGGCGTCGCGCTCGATTTCAGTATCGACCGACGCCTGCACGGTTCAGCGATGGGCTGGGAGAGTCGGGTTCGGTATGCAGCCGGGCCGGCGAGAAACGACCTCGGATTGGGTGCCGCGCTTGTCCGACCTGACGGCGTGGTCGCCTGGGCAGGTGATCGCGACCCTGATCGCGAAGCGTTCGAGCGGGCCGCCGGCCAGTGGTTCGGCAGTCCGTCAATCTGAGTCCAAAGCAGCTACCCCGTTCTCTTATCGCTTCTGTGGGTGCCCCAAGAGCGCGAAGAGGAATCATGATGCTGCCTCTTTCGCGACGTCGGCGGCAGCCGGTGTCGGCTTCCCAAGCCCCGCCCGAGATGACAAGCGGGATCACGAGCCGCCTGAGTGTCGACGTTGCCGCCACGTAATCGATGTGAACCTTTCCTTTCCTCACCCGAGTTCCAGGAGCACACATGACGATCACCCTCCGACCGGGAACCACCGTGATGTTCACCGGCGATTCGATCACCGACTGCCAGCGGCTGGAGAGCGAACAGGGCCTCGGGTTCGGCTACCCGCTGCGCATCGCGGGCGAGTGGGGCCTCCGGTACCCGGACCGGGCCGTGACCTGGCTGAACTCCGGGATCGCGGGCGACAAGGTGATGGATCTCGAAGCCCGATGGCACGCGGACGTGCTCGACGCGCGCCCGGACGTGGTGTCGATCCTCGTCGGCGGCAATGACATGGGCTGGCACACGTACGACCCGGAGGGCTACGTGATCCCCGCGGAGGACTTCGCGGCAGGTTACGACCGCCTGCTCGCGCCCCTCGCCGAGGCCGGCGCCGACCTGATCCTCATCGAGCCGTTCCTTCTGCCGATTCGCGGCCTTGTCGAGGTCGGTGATGTGCACCTCGGCGAAGAGGTCCGGAAGGAGTGGCGCGCTGACCTGGACCCGAAGATCCAGGTCGTGCGCGAGCTCGCCCGCAAGTACGGCGCGCACCTGCTCGCCGCCGACGGCATGTTCGCCGAGCTCGCCGCGACGGCCGGGCCGGAGTACTGGGCTGCGGACGGCGTGCACCCGACGCCGGCCGGTCACGCCGCACTCGCGGCGGCCTGGCTGCGCCTGGTCGCGTGACCCCCCGCAGTATGCGCTGCCCGCCAACCCGTTTTGGTGACAAAGCGCAGATCTGCTGGCCGGATGAAGGCCCCGAATCGGGTCATCCCGCAGGTCCATCCCGTACGCTGCGTGGTCGCAGGCCGTCCGATCGCCTGCAGGTCGCCCAGGTGTGGCCAGGAGTTCCTGGCGCCGGGCCCAGGTGGTGAAGGAGGTCAGCGCCGACAGGTGCCGGTTCCAGGTGGCGGCGGCCGCAGTCTTCCAGCGGTCCATCACCGCGACGTAGTGCTCGGGGGTCAGCGTGGCGACGGGATGCTCTGGGCCGGGTGACGGCGGTCAGGCGGGCGAGGGTCTCGGCGTAGCCGGCGCGGTTCGGCCGAGGACACGTGTTCCCGCGCTCTTGACTGGAGTGACGCGTGTCACGTCGCGTCATGTCACGTCTCAGCGATCCGCGGTGTCCTGAGGGCATGATCGAACACAACACACCCCACAAGGTCGTGGTCATCGGTGGCGGTTACGCGGGAACGCTCGCGGCCAACCGTCTGCGGATGCGCGCCGACGTCGACATCACTCTCGGCCGTCAATCCGCGCCCGGAGTTCGTCGAACGCATCCGGCTGCACCAGTTCGTGGCCCGTACCGGCGACGCCACGATTGACTACGGCACGCTGCTCGGCGAGGGCATCCAGCTGGTCGTCGACAGCGCCACGCGCATCGACACCGCCGCCCGCACCGTGCAGCTGGCGTCGGGCACCGCGCTGGACTACGACTACGTCATCTACGCGGTCGGCAGCACCGCAGCGACACCCTCATCGGTGCCTGGCGCGGTCGAATTCGCTTTGCCCATCGCGGAATTCGAGTCCGCGCAGCGGCTGCGCGCCAGGCTGGACGAGTTGCCCCTCGATGCTCCGGTCACCGTGGTCGGCGGCGGATTGACCGGCATCGAGACGGCCGCCGAACTGGCCGAACAAGGACGCACGGTCACGCTGGTGTGTGGCCGGACCCTGGCGCCCTACCTGAGTGCGCCGGGGCGCCGATACGTCGCCAAGTGGCTGACCCGGCACGGTGTCGCCGTGCTCGAGGCCGGCGTGGTGACCGAGGTTCGGCCCGATGCGGTCGTCCTTGCCGACGGTTCTGCCGACGGTGCGGTGCGTCCGAGCGCACTGACCATCTGGACGGCTGGTTTCGGTGTGCCGGAGCTGGCGGCGGCGAGCTTTCTACGCCATTCGCAACCCAGACAAACTTCTCGCGGTGGCGGTTCCGCGGCAGATCAGCCGGTAGTAGGAGTCGGCAAGCCGCAGCGAAGTACGTCGCAATCGCGCATGTCCGTCACAAGCGGGTCGGCGCCGGCGACTCGAGGTCACAAGGGTCTCGCCGGTTCCCAACCCGCGATGGACAGGTATCGCCGCAGGCCGGTGGCACCACACAAGACGCTAAACAGTCGCCATCCGGTGGCGATCGCCGAACGTGTCCCCCCGATGTGCGTACGATGACCAAGGAGTTGACCATGACCGACACGCAGGTAGTGATCGCCGGGGCGGGGCCGACGGGGCTGATGCTCGCCTGCGAGCTGCGGCTCGCCGGGGTCGATGTGCTCGTGCTCGAGCGTCACCCGAAGCCTCGAACGGTGGAATCGCGGGCCGGTGGTCTACACATCCGCACGATGGAGACGCTCGATCAGCGAGGCCTCCTCGACCGGTTTCTCGCGCGTGGACGGCGGAGGCAGGGCGTGCACTTCTCCGCCCTCCGGCTCGACGTATCCGATGTGACGACGCGGCATCCGTACGTTCTCGTCATCTTGCAGTCCGAGGTGGAACGGCTGCTGGAGGAGCGCGCGGCGGAGGTCGGGGTACGGCTGCGACGCGGTGCCGAGGTGGCGGGGTTCACCCAGGACGAAACGGGTGTCACGGTGGAGCTCGCGGACGGGTCGCGCGTCCGGGCGGACTACCTCGTCGGCTGCGACGGCGGCCGCAGCACCGTGCGCGGGCTCGCAGGCATCGAGTTCCCCGGCACCCCGGCCACGATGACCGCTCTGCTCGGCGACGGGCTCCGATCTCGGCGCGGACGCCGTACTCATCCGTCCCGACGGACATGTCGCCTGGGTCACCCGCGCGTCCATCTCCACGGCCATCGCGGCGACCATGAACAGCATTGTCGGCGATGGTCTGCCCGTTCGGCCGGTGCAGCGCAAATCCCGGTGAGGACCTCCAGGTCGATGTCCCGGGCGTGCGGTTCATCCTCCAGCAGGATGAGGAGTTCCTTCATTGACCGGGCAATCCGGTCTGGCTTGTAGATCGCCGAGGTGTCGCCCGGCTTGAGTATGTCGAGGGTGGCGCGCAGCTTCGGGCGGGCGCCGCGGGGGCAGATCGTGCAGGCGTCCGGTGAGCCGGAAATTGTGCGGAAGGTCTCGGCCGGGCCGTCCAAGGTCGAGGGTCAGCTCGTCGAGCAGGGCGCCAGGGCGGTGGAGGGTCTCGTCCATGGCGGTGCACGTCAGGAGTGACGAAATCATCAGCAAGTGTTGACGATAGGCTCACAAATGACGATAGTGTCAGCGTTGTGGAAGGAGGTTGCCCATGATGGACCACCATGACCCGCACGCCGGCCTGCACAGTGAGCAGGGCTCCTTGAAGGGCGAGCACCCGGGCAGGGCGGCCAACCCGATCATCAAGGTGCACGATCTAGCCTGGCTGGAGTTCTGCAAGCCGGATCTGCAGCGCGCGGAATCGTTCGCGCACGCCTTCGGATTCACCACGGCGCTGCACACTGCGGACGAACTTCACCTGCGCGGCACCGACGCCGGTAGCCCGTGCGTGCTCATCCGCAAGGGGACCCGGTCGAGGTTCATCGGTGCGGCTTTCAAGGCGGCCGACTCAAGCGACCTGCTCCGGCTGGCGCAGGCCACCGGACGGAAGGCCGCGCCGCTGCCGGAGAGCCTGGGCGGGCTCACCGTCGACCTGCCCGATCCGAGCGGCAACCGGGTGCGGGTGGTGTCGGGCACGCACGATCTGGCCGCGCTGCCCGCCCAGGTGCCGCTCACGTTCAACTTCGGGCATGCCGCAGCGCGGACGAACGCCGTGCAGCGGCCGCCGCGCGCACCGGCCAAGGTGCAACGGCTCGGGCACGTGGTCATGCAGACCACTCGGTACATCGAGACGCTGAACTGGTATCTACAGCACCTGGGCCTGATCGTCAGCGACTTCCTCTACTACCCGGGGCAGCGCGAACGCGGGCCGGTGATGAGCTTCATCCGCTGCGACCGCGGCATGGCGCCAACCGACCATCACACGCTCGCGATGACCCTCGGCCCGGTCAACCGCTACGTGCACTCCGCCTATCAAGTCGCCGATCTCGACGCGCTGGCCGCCGGCGGCCAGCACCTGCTCGAGCTGGGCTACCGGCGTTCCTGGGGCATCGGCCGGCACATCCAGGGCAGCCAGATCTTCGACTACTGGCGCGACTCTGACGGCTTCCTGGTCGAGCACTTCAGTGACGGCGACCTGTTCGACTGCACGCTCGAACCCGGCTGGGCGCCCATGACCGCCTCCGGGCTGGCCCAATGGGGGCCTCCGGCGACCAAGGACTTCCTCGGCCTGGCACCCGGCCGAGAACCGCTGCGCGAGCTACGCGGGATCGTCCGCGCGCTGCGCGAGGACAACGAATTCGACCTGCACCGCCTGCGCGGTCTGCTGAAAGTAGCCAGCTCATGAGCACCTCCATCCTCCGCACCGCCGACGCCTGGTGGGTTGCCACCCCTGCCGGCGCCGCCAAGGTGGACACCCAGGCCACCACCACCGGACAGCTGCTGGCCGACCGGCAGGCCATCGCCGCGGCCGCCGCCGACTCCGACACGGTGGCCCTCGACAGCCTCACCCTGCTGTCACCGGTCACGGCGCCCTGCCGGGTTGTCGCTCAAATGACGAACTTCGCCTCGCATGTCAAGGACGTGGGCATGAACCCCGCCACCGTCCCGCTGACCTTCTTCCGCAAGTCCTCCGGCTCGATCAGCGGCCCCTACGACGAGGTCATCCGGCCCGCCCACGTGCGGCTGCTGGATTACGAGGTGGAGATCGGGCTCGTCTTCGGCCGGCAGATGCCCGTCGGCACCACGGTCACCGCCGACAACCTCACCGACTACGTCGCGGGCCTGGTCGTCACCAACGACATCTCCGCCCGCGACCTGCAGCTGCTCAAGACCCAGTTCTACGAGTCCAAGTCCTACCCCGCCTTCACCCCGGTCGGCCCCACCCTGGTGCTTCTGGAACCCGGCGAGTTCAAGCGGTTCGCTGACCTGAGGCTGCGCCTGTCGGTCAACGGCGAGCTCCGGCAGAACACGACGGTCGCCGACATGATCTACCAGCCCGTCCAGGCACTGCAGGCACTGAACCGCTTTCAGCGCCTGGACGCCGGTGACCTGCTGTTGACCGGCACTCCCGCCGGCACCGCGCTCAGCGCGCCGCCCAAGCCGATCGAGGTCCTCGCCTCGCTGCTGCCGCCGGCGCTCAAGTGGAAACTCTTCTTGGACCGCCAGGCCGGCAACCCCAAGTACCTGCAGGACGGCGATGTCATCGAGGCCGCCGTGGCCACCGACGACGCCGGGATCGACCTGGGCACCCAGCGCACGGTGGTGAGGTACGCGCGATGACGCACCACACTCAGGGCGAGCGCCCCCTGGTCCTGGCGCCGCAGGACCTCCCTCTGGTGGAGGCGGTGCCGCTGGCCGAGCGCGACCTACCCGCCTCCACCTACGAGCTGCTGCACCGTACGGCTACCACCACACCGCAGGCGCCCGCCTTGCACCTGCTGGGCGAGGGACCGGAAGTGACCTGGAGCTACGGCGAACTGCTGGCCCGCGTGCACCAGGCTGCCAACCTCTACACCAGCCTGGGGTTGGAGCCGGGCGGGACGGTAGGGCTGCTGCTCCCGAACAGCGGTCACACCTACGCCGCACTGCTGGGTGCCCAGGCCGTCGGCATCGCCAACCCGGTCAACCCGATGCTGTCCGACAATCACATCATCGACATCTTCACCCTCACCCAGGCCGAGATCCTCGTCGTGACGGGATCGGGCATGAACCGGGAACTGTGGGAGAAGGCGCTACGCGTGGCCAGGGAACTGCCGCACCTGCGCGCGCTGGTGGTGGTGGGCGACAACGCCGCCATCGACGCCGGCTACGTCCCTCGTGGCGTCGCCGACTTCGAACGGCTCACGGCCGAGCAGCCAGGCGACCTGCTGATCGCTCACCATCGGCCCGGGCCGCAGGATCTGGCCGCCTACTTCCACACCGGCGGCACCACCGGCACACCGAAGATCGCCCCGCACACGCACGCCATGGAGGTCTACATGGCGTGGGCGCTCGGCTGCTCGGGCGCCTATTTGGGCGGCGGGGTGGCGCTGGCCGGGCTGCCGCTGTTCCACGTCAACGCCCTGCACGTCACCGGCCTGGCGCCGTTCATGCACGGCGCGAGCGTGGCCAGCCTCGGCCCGCTCGGCTACCGCGACAAGACGCTCATGGCCGACTTCTGGCGCATCATCGAGCGCTACCGCGTCACCGCCTTCTCCGCTGTGCCGACCGTGTACGCGAACCTGCCACCGATCCCTGAGGAGGTGGACATCTCCAGCCTCCGGGCCGGGGTCGTCGGCGCCGCGCCCCTGCCCAGCCGGGTGCGCGCCGCGTTCGAGGAGGCGGCCAAGGTGCCGATGCTGGAGGGGTATGGCCTCACCGAGGCGGCCTGCGCCAGCGCCAGCACTCCCGCCCTCGCGCCGCGTCCGGGTTCGGTGGGGTTGCGCTTGCCGTACCAGCAGATCAAGGCCGTCACGGTGGATGCCGACGACCGGCCGACCGGCCACTGCCCGCCCGGCCGGACCGGGGTGCTGGCCATCAAAGGGCCGGCGGTCTTCCCCGGCTACCTCGGCCCGGACGGCCCCGATCCCACCGGCAAGATCTTCGACGGCTGGCTGATCACCGGCGACGTCGGCCACGTGGACGCCGACGGCTACGTCTACCTGACCGGGCGAGCCAAGGACCTCATCATCCGCGGCGGTCACAACATCGACCCCCGCTGGATCGAAGAGTCCCTGCTGGCCCACCCCGACGTGACCGGCGCCGCGGCGGTCGGCCGCCCCGACCCGCACTCCGGCGAGGTCCCCGTCGCCTACGTGACCGTCACCGGCTCCGTCACCGAGCATGATCTGCTGGCCTGGGCCCGGGCGCACGCCATCGAGCCGGCCGCCGCCCCCAAAGCCGTGCACATCGTCGCATCGCTGCCCACCACGACGGTCGGCAAGCTCTACAAACCCGAACTGGTCGCCGACTCCGTCCGCCGCGTCATCGCCGACCTCGACCCCCGCGGCACGGCCGAGGTCGTGCTGGAAGACGGGCGGCCGGTCGTCCTGATCGCCCCGGATGCGGAGCTGGCCGCCGCGCTCGACCGATACCCCATCGACTACCGGCTGGTGACCTCATGATCGACCCTGTTGTCCGCGACTTCCTCGCCCGGCATCCGGCGGGCGTGCTGGCGACCACCCGACCCGACGGCGGGGTGCGGCAATCGGTCGTCTACTTCGCCCTGGACGGCGACCGTCTGCTCATCTCCACCGAACCAGGCCGCGCCAAGGCCAGGGACGTGCAGCGCACCGGGCGCGCCTCCCTGTGCGTGATCGGGGCGGCTGCGCCGTACCCATCAGTGACGCTGGAAGGCACCGCCACCATCCGGACCGCCGGCATCGGGCCGGACACCGCACGTGTCGCGTCCCGCATCGGCGGCCAGAGCGTCGAGCCGATGAGCGATGCGGAGCTGGCCGCGATGAACCGCGTCATCCTCGAGATCAACGTCGAGCGCGTCTACGGCGCCAGCTACCTCCAGCGCACGTCATGAGCGAACACCCTGAGTCGCATTCCGCTCCGGCGGTCGTCATCATCGGCGCGGGCCCCACCGGACTGACCGCCGCGACCCTGCTCGGCCAGTACGGCGTCGAGTGCCTGGTGCTCGAGCGATGGGAGTCCATCCATCCGGGGCCCCGCGCAGTCGCCCTCGACGACGAGGTCTACCGGATCCTGGCGCGCCTCGGCGTCAGGGACGAGTTCGCCGCGATCGCCTGGCCGCACCGCGGCCTGCGACTCGTCGATGCGACCTTGCGGGTACTGGCGGAGTTCCATCGCGACGGTCTCGGTAGGCACGGTTACCCCCAGGGGGTGATGTTCGACCAGCCGGAGCTGGAGGCGATCCTCCGCCGGAATCTGAAGCAGTACGAGGCCGTCACCCTTCGCGGTGGCATCGAGATCACCGCGCTGGCCCAGGACGGCAGCGGGGCCCGGGTCGACTTCACCAACCGTGCAACGGGCAGCCAGGAGTCGGTCCGCGCGGCGTACGTCCTGGGCTGCGACGGCGCCAATAGCGTGACCAGGGCCTCGATCGGCGCCGTCATGCGGGACCTGAAGTTCACGCAGCACTGGGTCGTCGTCGATGTGGAGACCGAGGCCGACCTCGGCCAATGGAACGGTGCCCACCAGGTCTGCGACCCGGTACGCCCCTCGACCTACATGCGCCTCGGAAAGACCCGGCACCGCTGGGAATTCCGGTTGGCGCCCGACGAAGCCGCTGACGACTACTGCGAGATGACCCGCTTGTATCCGTTGATCTCGCCGTGGACCAGGGGGATTCCTGTCGAGAAGCTGGAAATCGTCCGCGCGGCGGGCTACGTCTCTCGCGCGCAGGTCGCCGACCGGTGGCGCGAGGGCCGGGTGTTCCTTTTGGGCGACGCGGCCCACCTCACCCCGCCGTTCGTTGGCCAGGGCATGGGAGCCGGGCTCCGCGATGCGATGAACCTCGCCTGGAAACTCGCCGGCGTGCTCGGCGGGACCCTGCCCGAGACCGTGCTCGACACCTACCAGATCGAACGAAAGCCACACGCCCGCACCCTGATCGGGCTGGCGAGACTGCTCGGCACCGCGATGACGGCGGGCGGCGAACTGGGCAACGTCATCCGCCAGGTCGTGGTTCCGCGGCTGCACCTCGTGCCCGGCCTCAAGCAACAGGCTTCGGACAGCCAGACACCTGCGCTGCGCCGGTCAGACCTGGTGGTGCGGCCCCGCCTGCGCCGCACCCTCGCGGGCAGGCTGTGCCCGAACACGATTCTCGACGATGGCCGGCGTTTCGACGACGTGGCCGCGGGCCGGTTCGCGATCGTCACGTCAACCGAGCCGTCCACCACGCAACGAGCCGAAATCGAGCGCGGAGCAGTTCTCATCACTGCCCTGCCGGGCAGCGAACTCCACGGATGGCTGAGGAAGGGCCGCGCACACGCGATCCTTGTCCGCCCCGACGGCACAGTGCTGCGCACCGGGCGTGATCTGCTGGCGCTCGGAGCGAGCCTGCCCCGGACCTCGGCGGCCGACTGACAGCAGCTCGGCCGCTGCCTCATCCGGCGTTCAGCAATCCACTCCTGCTGACCCACCGCGCGGCGTGGACGAGGCCCCCGACTTCGACTCGACCCGGCACACCCGTCGCCGGCTGACGGTGTTGTCGCCGGCCGCCACGCCCGGCCGGGTGGTCGCGCAGCTGGCCAACGGAGTGAGAGTGCGGCTGCCGTTCTGGCGGTGGGCGTGGCCGGGGCGGCTGTCCGTGGCTGGCGTTCGTGTGGTGGTAGGCCCCTGATCAGCTGCCGGCGTGACGCCGCCAGTGCTCTTCGAGGGCGGTGGCGACCTGCGCGGGCCGCTGCAGCACCGTCCAGTGGTTGCAGTCGAGTTTGATCACCCTTTCCGCGCGGATGGCCCGGGCCAGCTCGTCGGCGAACTCGACTTGGCAGGCGGCGTCGTGTGAGCCCCAGAACACCAGGCTCGGTGCGGTCATCTTCGCCAGATCGGGTTCCCATTCGCTGCCCATCCGCAGCGCGGAGCGGTAGAGCTTGAGGATGCTGTCCTTCATCAGCGCATCCATGCGGCGCACCGTCTGCATGGCCAGGTCGGTGGGGAGCTCGAAGCCGGCGGCCAGATCGTCGGCGAGGCTGTCCTTCTCCAGCTCGGCCATGAAACGGTCACCTTCCACCGGGTCCTGCCAGATCTCCGCCAGCGGATGCCACACGTACCGAGCGCTGATCGGACCGTTGCCTCCGGCCCAGGTGCGCACCAAGTCGGGACGCAGAGACGCAACCCGGGCGGTGAGGATGCAGCCCCAGTCGTGGCCGACCAGGTCGGCCGGCTCACCTAGCTCCTCCAGACGGCCGACCAGCCAGTCGACGTACTCCTCCTTGGTGCTGCCGAAGCCGTCCGCTAGTGGGACGCCGAACCCTGGCAGGCCCCAGGCTTGCACGTCGGTGCGCGTCAGGTGCCGACGGACGTCCTCCCAGACGCGGTGGGTGTCGGGGACTCCGTGGATGAGGATCGCGGGCATGCGTTTCCTTTCGCGTGTGAGGTCGTCGATGTTGGCGAGAACAAGGTGACGCGAGGTTCGAGCACGTCGGTGTGGAGGTGACGGTCCCGCCGCTCGGTGCCGGAGCGGGCGGGTCCGCAGGCGTCGAGATGGGCCTGGTTGACGGCCACGACGGTCATATCCGGCGGCAAAGGCTCGGAACTGACGCGAACGGGGCGGCGTAGTCGACGTTCTGTCTCATCAGGTTCTCCCTCCCAGACGCGCCCAGCCGGGCTCATGGATCGTCGCTTCGTGCGGGCTCCGGCCGACGCGTCGACCGGCCGGAGCAGCCGAACCTGCGAGGGGAAGACGCAGGACAAAGCTGGCGCCCCCGGTCTCGGACTCCCCAACGTGCAGGCTGCCGATGTGGGCTTGGGCGAGGTCGCGGGCGATCGCCAGGCCCAGGCCGGTGCCGGTGTGGTCGAGGCGGCGTGCGGCCTCCAGCCGGGTGAAGCGCCGGAAAATCCGTTCCCGTTCGGATTCCGGGACTCCTTCTCCGTCGTCGGTGACCGTCAGCTCGGCGTGGTCGTCGTCGCGGCTGACCTGGACCTCGACCAGGTGCCGACCGTGCCGTTGGGCGTTGTCCAGCAGGTTGGTGAGCACCCGGCCGATCTGGATCGGGACGGCCTGGACGGATACCCCGGGCTCCAGGCGGTGCTGGACCGCTATGCGGTCGGTCCTGCGGGCGATCTCGTCACGAACCAGTTCGGCGAGGTCGACCCGCTGTGGCTTCATGGGTGGGCCGGCCTCGATCTCCGCGAGGACCCGCAGGTCGGTGATGATCGCGCCGAGCCGGTCGACGTCTCGCAGCGCCCGGGCGAGCAGGACGCCGAGGTCGGTCTCATCGGGATACATGCAGGCCTCCTCCAATCCGGCGCGTAGCCCCGCGACAGCCGTGCGCAGTTCGTGTGAGGCGTCGGAAGCGAATCGCCGTTTCTTCTGCAGCTCGCGCTTCAACTCGCGCATCTTGTCGCAGGATTTCTGGAGCGCCGGTGCGGTCCGGCCTTCACCAGGTGGGCGCGGAGCCTCGCAGTCATACAGGGGGGTCAGGTGTGCCGTCACAGCACGTACTCCTTCTGTTGTATTCACATTCCGAGCGTCGCCTGCAAGGCGCTGCGGGGCAGCTGCCACACGCCGTTGACGTCGGTGTTCGCCGCTGCCATGCGGTTGCCGGCTAGGGAACGAGGATGAGGCGGATTGGGTCGCCGATCTTGTGTTCCAGCCGGTGGATCGCCTCGGCGGCGTCGGCGAGCGGGATGTGGTCGGTGATGGAGGGGGCCAGGTCGAGTCGGCCGTTGGAGGCCAGCCGCACCAGCTCGGAGACGGACTCGGGGAAGCCGCCGTAGTGCCCGTGTACCTGCTTGCGCATGTAGTTGAAGGTCAGGCCTTCGCTGATGGTGAGCGGCTTGGGGGTGATGCCGACCAGGACGAGGTCTCCGTTGAGGCCGAGCACTGCGGCGGCCTGCTCGCGGACCGCGGGCACGCCGGCGCAGTCGAAGGCGAAGTCCAGGCCGCGTCCGGCGGTGGCCGCACGTACCTGGTCGGCGAAGTCATCGGCGGCCGGGTCGAGGGCGATGTCCGCTCCGAAGTCCAGAGCGCGTTCCCGGGCGCCGGGCAGCGGGTCGACGGCGATGATCGGGGCGGCGCCGACCAGGCGGGCGACGCGGACGTTGTGCGCGCCCACTCCGCCCACACCCCACACGCCCACGGCCTGGGCAGGGCGCACCCCGGCGGTTGCCACGACGGCGGCGTAGGAGGTGGAGACCGCGTCAGGGATGATCGAGGCCTGGTCGAAGGGGAGGTTGTCGGGGATGGGGATGAGGGTGTCCTCGCGGGCGATGGTGTACTGGGCCCAGCCGCCGTCGTAGTCGATGCCTCGGGTGCGGACCTGGGTGCAGGGGCGGCGGCGCGCGCAGTCATCGCACTGTTCGCAGCTCTGTCCGGCCTCCAGGGTGACGCGGGTGCCCACGGTCAGGCCCCGCTTGAGGCCGGGGCCGAGGGTGTGGATCACACCAGAGACCTCGTGGCCGACTGTGACAGCGTCGGAGGTGGCGAACAGAGGAGGCAGGGTGCCGTCGATCAGGTGGACGTCCGACAGGCAGACGCCTGCGGCCTTGACCTCGACGAGTACCTCGCCCGGGCCGGGCACGGGGACGGGGACCTCTTCCACGAGGAACTTCCTGCTGTCCAGGTGGAAGCGTCCGGCGAGCATGGTGTCCATGGTGATCTCACTTTCTTGACAGGGGTTGGACGGTTGGTGCCGTGCGCCCGGCGTGCAGCCGAGGGCGGCGCTTTCGGGCTCGTCCGACTGGCTGACCCGGTTCGGGCGCGGTGGACGGGGATCAGGCGAAGACGTCCTGCTGGTAGTGGCCGTCTGACTCGAGCTGGTCGACCCACTGCCGCGCGGTTTCGTCGTCGCTGCCGGTGTGGCTGCGGTGGATGGCGGCGAGTGCTTCACGTACGGCGGGCGCCATGCGGCGGCCGTCGCCGCAGACGTAGACGTACGCGCCGTCTTCGAGCGCCTGCCACACCGTGTCGGACTCGGCGATGAGGGCGTCCTGGACGAACCGGGCCGGGTGGTCGACCACCGCGGAGAAGGCGGTGTGCACCTGGGCGATCCCGGCTTGCTCCCAAGCGTCCATCTCCTCCCGGTAGAACCAGTCGTGCTCCGGGTGGCGGCAGCCGACGAAGACCTGGGACGGGCCCACCTTCGTGTCGTTCTCCCGCTGCCAGGCGCGCTCCTCCAGGAAGCCGCGCAGCGGTGCGATGCCGGTGCCGGGCCCGATGAGGATGAGCGGTGTGGCGGGGTCGGCGGGCGGCGCGAAGGGAGGAGAGGGCACGCGCACGTAACCGTAGAAGACGTCTCCGGGCTCAAGTCGTCCCAGGTACTGGGAGCACAGGCCGCGATACGCGCCTTTGCCCGACAGTGCAGGGCCTTCGACGAGGCCGACGGTCAGCCGTACCTGGCGCGGGTTGGCCAGCGGAGAGGAGGAGATGGAGTAGAAGCGGGGGCGGATGGGCCCCATCATGTCGAGGAACACCGCCAGCGGCAGTTCGACGGCGGGGAAGCGCTCCAGGAGATCGAGCACCGAGACGCGCTTGCCGAGGATCTCCTTCTGGTACCGCTCGTCTGCCTCCTCGGTGTCGGCCGTGTAGGCCTCCAGTTGCGGCTTGGTCCAGGGACACGAGGTGTGCTCGGCCAGGATGCGCACCTGGGTGCGGGTGGCCACGTCCTGCAGCTCCAGGAACTCGGTGAACAGCAGTCCGGCGGTGACGGGCACGCCCACCGGCAGGTGCGTCCTGCCACCGGCCGGCTGGTCGAGCCGGAGCACCTGATCATGCTCGACGCCGAGCCGCGCCAGCGTGCGGGAGACCAGCGGCGGCTCGTTCTTGGCGAAGACGGCCAGATGATTGCCGGTGGCGTAGCTGACGCCCTCGGGCAGCTCGACGGTGATGGACTTCGCGGACGGGCGCGGCGGCTCGATGCTGAAGTCCCACAACCCGGTCGGGTCGTCCACGAGTTCCTCGTTGGCCACCACGGTCAGCGGGTAGGCCTGCTCGGAGACGACCGCCGGGCGCACGTCCGCCTCGGTGAGCAGCCGCACCTGGTAGCGCGGCCCGCCGGCGTCGGAGGTGTCGGCGGCGTACTCCTCGGCCAGGGTGGTCCACAGGGTGTCCGTCCAGCGGGTGGCCATGCCGTCGAAGTCGGAGGAGGCATCCGCCACACCGCGCTCGATGACCGGGGTGGCCCCGGCGGCCAGCAGGGCGGCCTCGATGCGCTTCGGGAACGCCTGGTAGGTCGCCACCCACTGGGTGTTGCCGGCGCCCAGCAGCGCGAAGCGCACGTTCGACAGCGAGCCCTCGGGCAGCCCGGCGGCGATCAGGTCGTCGAAGCGCTGGGCGTTGTCGGGCGCCTTGCCGTTGTAGCTGGCGGCGACGACGACGAGCAGGCCCTCGGTGGGCGGGTTGTCGCCCAGCTCGTCCAGGCTCAGCAAGGTGGTGCCGAACCCGGACCGCTCGCCGCGGTCGGCGATCGTGCGCGCCAGGTCCTCGCAGCTGCCCAGGCTGGAGCCGTAGGCGACGGTGAGGTTCACCCCGACACCGCTGACCGCGGCCTCCTGCTGCGTGTCGTCGGTCTGCGCCGCTGAGACACCGAACACGGCCCGCTCGTGCTCGTGACGGGTCCGCACGACCAGCTCGAAGTTGCCGGGCTTGCGCGTCAACGCCTCCCGGACGTCCATCTGGTAGTCGGTGGTGTCGGAGAACTTGAACTTCTGCAGCACCAGCGCGAGGGCCAGACGGGCTTCGGTGAGCGCGAACTGCCGGCCGATGCAGGCACGCACGCCGTTGCCGAACGGCTTGTAGGCATGCGGGTGGTGATTGGCGCGGTTCTCCGGCAGCCACCGGTTGATGTCGAACTCCTCCGGCCGCTCCCACGCCTTGGGGTGGGTGTGCAGCGGGCCTTCGAGGATGTTGACCCTTGTTCCCTTCTTCAGCTCGTAGCGGCCGCCGATGACGGTGTCCTCCAGCGGGGACTTGCCGATCAGCGGGATGGGAGCCCACAGGCGCAGGGTCTCCTCCAGGATCCGCGGGATGACGTCCATCTGCATGATCGTGTCGTAGTCCGGGACCGTGTCGCCGGGCAGCAGCCGGTCCACCTCGGCGTAGGCCTGGGCCAGGACGTGCGGGTTGCGCATCAGCGAGTATGTGGCGAACGACAGCAGACCACTGGTGGTCTCGTGACCGGCGATCAGGAACGTCACCACCTGGTCACGGACGTTGTCGTCGTCCAGCCGCTTGCCGGTCCGCGGGTCGGTGGACTCCAGCATCAGACCCAGTAGGTCCTCCTCACCCGTGCCCTTCCCCTGACGGCGGTCCTTGATCACACTCTCGACCAGGTCCCGCATCAGCTGGATGTTCTCGCGGTACTGCTTGTCATCGGCCTTGCGGAGCTTGGTCATCATCGGCAGCTCCTGCGAGCGCCGCAGCGACTCCACCAGCGCCTCCAGCAGCGCGTTGAGGAAGGGGTGCAGCTCCTCCTTGGCGAAGGAGTCGAACCGGTAACCGAACCCCGACAGGGCGATCGTGTCCAGGGTCAGCCGGGTGTAGTCGTCGGTGATGTTGACCGGCTGGCCCTCCTTACGCTCCCACTTGCCCACCAGATTCTGGGCGACCTCCAGCATCTGCCCGTAGTAGGCCTTCATGGCCCGCTGACTGAACGCCGGCAGGAGGATCCGGTGCGCCATGCCCCACTCCTCCTCGTGCTGGTGGGCCGTGAACAGGCCCGCACCCGCGAAGTCCCGGACATGGCTCAGCGGAGTCTTCTCGATCTGCTTGAAGAACCGCGTCTCGTCGCAGACCTCGGCCACCAGGTCCGGGTCCCAGACGAAGACCTGCTCGATGCCGGCGATCTCCATGCCGTAGAGCCCCTCGGGGAACCGATTGGACAGCTCGCCGAAGTACTCGACCTGGTTGGTGTCGGGGATCTGCGGCGTGTGGCCGAGTAGAGGAATCCCGCGCGGGGACCGTATGGGGCGAGGGTCGGGGGTGGTGAGCTGGTCGGTCATGGGTTTCCTCCATTGGGAAAGGGAAGCTGCGGCAGCAGGCCGCTTGCCGCGGTGTGGACTTGTGCTCTCAGCCGAGGCCGAACTCCTCTTTGATGGCGGCAAGGGCGTTGCCGACCTTGCCGCGACGCTCAGGCGTGCTTGTGTTCGGCACGTCGTGGATGGATTCCTTCTGCGCGGCGGCCGCGATGACGACCTCGGTGCTCTGCCGGGGGTATCCGCCCGTGGCACGCCTTGCTGGCTGCGCAAGCGGGTGCGTGGATCATGGTGCACACTCATCGGCTCCGCCTTGCCGCATATTTGACGATATCGTCACTTATGAACGATACCGTCATTAATGCAATGAATCGTCAAATCGATAGTGAGTATTTCGTCACTCCTGACGGTCCGCGCTACGGTGGATCGGGGAACGCTGCGACAGGAGTGAGAACAGATGGCCGACGCCGCACCTAGCCGCCTGGATCGGCGCAAGGCGCGCACCCGCGCCGCGCTCGTCCACGCGGCCCAGA